>CAYRFY010000038.1:0-22273 GCA_964423635.1 uncultured Armatimonadia bacterium
GGAGATCCTGGCGGAGGCTGAAGGTGAGCTTGCCGACATCTCGGCCGCGATCGCTGAGCGCGACTCGCCTTCGTCGGACCGTCCACTCTCGGGGACCTTCACGACACGGCGGGGCCGGCGCCGCCGGGCTTCCGTCGTGGCCTGGCCGCTGGGCCGGGGCCCCGCGGACGGCGCGGTCCTGCTGCTGGAGGAGCGGCCTGAGGGTGACGAGCCGCCGGGGGGGCAGATCTCAGCATCCTACCTGCATGAGATGCTCAACCGTAGTCCGGTCGTGGTCATCCGCTGGATGGACGGCGAGCGTTGGCCGGTGGACTTCGTCTCCGCAGGCATCGGCCAGTTCGGGTACGCCACTGAGGACTTCCTCTCCCGACGGCTACAGTTCCGGGACATCGTACACGCCGACGACCGCGACCGCATACAGGCCGATGTGAACCGCAACCTGGGCGACGGAGTGGATGAGTTCCGGCAGGAGTACCGGATCGTGACCGCCGCGGGCGAGGTGCGCTGGATTGAGGACCGTACCTGGACCCCGCGTAGTGTGTGGGGTCGCCCGCTGAGCTCGTACGGTGTCCTGCTCGACGTCACGGAGCGCAAGCTCAGCGAAGAGGCCGTCCTGGCCGGCGAGAGGCGCTACGAGTTGGCGACCCGTGCCGGGAAAGTCGGCGTCTGGGAGTTGGACTGCAGCACCGGGGTGGTGCAGGTCGAGCCCAATCCCCGGGCTACTCCCGGCTTCGAGAGCGTCGAGCCGGGGGCCGGCCTGGGGCGGTGGTTCGGTCTCCTACACCCGGAGGACGCTCCCGAGGTGCGCCGGGAGTTTGAGGCCCATCTGTCCGGCGAGACGCCGGAGCTGCAGGTGGAGCACCGAGTCATCCTGGCCGACGGCAGCATCCGCTGGATCCTCACTCGCGGAACGGCGGTCCGCGACGAAAGCGGTCGTCCGCTGCGAGTCTTGGGAACCGGCACCGACATCACCGACCGCAAGTCGGCTGAGCAGGCCCTCCTGGCCAGTGAGGAGAGGTTTCGCTCCTTCGTGGAGAGGGCCAATGATGTGGTGTTCTTCCTCGCCCCGGACCTCACCTTGACCTACATATCGCCGAACTACAGCGACCTCGTGGGGCACGATCCGTCCCGCTTCGTGGGCAAGTCCGCTCTGAGCCTCATCCATCCCGACGATGCTCCCATCGTAGAGAGCGCTTTCGCGGCCTACTCCGCGGACCAGTCGTCGCCCAGCAGCATGGAATACCGGGTGCCCCACGGAGATGGGCAGTGGCGCTGGCACGTCGGTAGCATCTCGTGCATCCGGGCGGAGGACGGCACCATCGCCGCCTATGTGGGCATCGCCCGGAACATCGACGAGCAGAAGCGGGCCGAGGAGCGGGAGCGCAAGACGGCCGCGGGCCTGCGGGCCGTCATCGCCGCGGCGGACGAGCTGATCGCCTGTGCCGACACCGAGACCCTCCGTGGAGCTGGCGCGAACGCACCTCGGCCTGGAGCGCTGCTCGGTCTACCTCATCAACGGTGACACCCTGCAGGGCACGTACGGCACCGATCTACGCGGACAGACCGTGGACGAGCACCACGTGCGACTGCCCTTCGATGAGAAGTGGGACCCGACACGCCTCGAGGATCGTGGCCGGCCGGCATGGGGAACCTACGTGGACAACTATGTCGAGACCGAGGGCACCCTCACTCGCAGACTGGGCCGTGACGGATGGATCGCTTACACCTACATCGGGGCCAGCGAAACACCGGTCGGTGTCCTGTTCAATGACGCGGCTATCAGCGGCGCGGAGCTGGACCCCGCACAGCAGGACATTCTGGCGGTCTTCTGTTCAGTGCTGGGCAACATCATCCGCCGGCGCCAGGTCGAGGAGTCCCTCCTGGAGAGCCAGGAGCGCTTCCGCACCTTCATCGAACAGGCCAATGATATCATCCTGTTCACCTCGATGGACGGCGAGATCACCTACGCGTCCGCGAACTGGTCGGAGATGCTGGGGTACGGACTGGATGATGTGATGGGCAGGCACTTTTCGGACTTCATCCATCCCGACGATGTCGAGCAGTTCACCACCCAGATGGACAGCCTCGTGGACGCCGGCACCGCGCGGGCAGGGGTGGCCTGCCGCGCGGTCCACGCCGATGGCTCACTGCGATGGTACCGGGTGAACGCGGCGCTGGCGCGCAACAGCTCCGGCCTGCCTGTGGGTGTGGTCGGAATCGCGCGGGACGTGACCCGGGAGCACCAGGCCGAGCAGTTCACCCGCGTGCAGCGTGACCTGGCGATTGCGCTGAGTTCGGAAAGCGACCTCTACAGGTCGATGGGTCTCATCCTCGGCGCGGCCCTCCAGATCGAGGGGGTCGACAGCGGAGCCGTGTATATCGCCGATGAACACGACGGGGGCCTCCATCTCGCGGCCTCCGCGGGGCTATCGGACCGCTTCCTGGCGGTCTCGGCGCACTATGATGTCCGGTCCGTGCCTGCCCGGTTGGCCGCACAGGGCCACCCCATCTACTCCCATATCGACGCCGGGACGGCACCGGACCAGGACGCAGCGGGCACCGAGGGGCTCAAGGGCTTTGCCACGGTCCCGGTCGCCCACGAAAACCGCGTCCTTGCCGTGCTGAACGTCTCCAGCCACACCTCCCACTTCATCTCTCCCGATGCGCGCAACTCCATCGAGGCCATCGCCGCGCAGGTGGGGGCGGTGTTGGGGCGGGTCCGTGCGGACGAGGCTGTGCGCCAGAGCCAGGAGGACCTCGAGACCCTGTTCGGCAGCATCGAGGATGCCTGTCTGGTGACGGGGCTTGATGGTCGCATCGTTGCCACAAACGCTGCGGCGGAGCGACTGTTCACGTGCATCGGGAGCGACCTGGTGGGACTCGACATGTCCGAACTGCATCCCCCCGCTCGACGGGCCGAGGCGGTCGAAACTTTCCGCGAGATGCTTGCCGGACACCTCGCGGTATGCACGATTCCGATCCTCACCCGGGACGGGCGGGTGGTACCCGTCGAGACCAAGATAGCACGGGGCACCTGGCGCAATCAGCCGGTGCTGTTCGGGATCTCACGTGATATCACCGAGCGCGCTCGGGCCGAAGACGCCCAGCGGCTGGCGTCTGTAGGACAACTGGCTGCCGGTGTCGCCCACGAGTTCAACAACATCCTGGCCAGCATGCGCATCAATGCGCAAGTGGCGACCACCACGGCTTCCGTCTCCGACTATGAGGAGCTCGCGCACCTGGTACTGAAGTCCACGGCGCGGGGGGGGGAGATCTGCCGCAATCTCACTGCCTTCGCGCGGCCACAACAGCCCAGGCGCGAGGAAATGCATGTCGAGCAGGCCATCGAAGCGGCTCTTGCCGTCGCGGCCCAGCAGATCTCCGCCGCAGGGATCGCCGTCGACCGCGACTACCGCACTTTGGCCAGGAAGATCCTGGCCGACCGCGGCCAGCTCGAGCAGGTCTTCTTGAACCTAATCATCAATGCCTGCCAGGCCATGCCCGACGGCGGCGTGCTCACCGTCGAGACCAAGTACGAGCCCGCCGAGGACTCATCGGGCACGATCCATGTGGCGGTCCGCGACACCGGGGTGGGCATCGCCCCCGAGCATCTGCCCCGCGTCTTTGAGCCCTTCTTCACCACCAAGGGCAGACTGGGGGACAGTGAAGTGCCGGGCACGGGGCTGGGGTTGTCCGTCTCCCATGGCATCATCACGGCCCACGGTGGGACCATCGAGGTCCACAGCCAACCGGGCGCCGGTGCAACATTCGTCATGACCTTCGCCGTGCAGGAGGCGGCCACGCCCGTGGCGTTCACTCCGCCACCGCCGGCGCCTGCCGACAGCACGGTCGCCGGCCTCAGAATCCTCCTGGTCGAGGACGAAACCGACCTGCAGCGCCTCTTGTTCAGAGACCTGACCAGACGGGGATGCCGGGTATCCACGGCGGGCTCCGCCAGCGAGGCATCCTCCGAGCTGGCCAAGACCAGATTTGACCTGATCGTCACCGACATCCTCATGCCCGCCGGCAACGGGCACAGTGTGATTGAGGCCGCCCGGGGGCTGGACAATCCGCCCCCGATCGTCGTCATCACAGGGCGCTCGGAGCCCACGGCCACCGAGGAGATGGCGGCCCTGGGGGTATCCGCCGTGATCCGCAAGCCCTTCGACATCGAGGAGCTTGTGGCTGCTATCGAGAGAGCAAGACCGTAGCTCTGCGGCGCGGCAGCGACCGGGAACCTATCGCCGCACGGTCACGACCCGGCCGGTCTGTGCGGCCTCGTCCAGGGCCAGACAGGCCCGCACTGTGGCAATGCCGTCCGCGATGTTGGGCCGACAGTCACGGCCCTCGAGGATGCAGCGGGCGAAGTGGTCGAGTTCCTTCTGGAACGGATGGTGGGCCACATCGCCGCTGTTGGGGAGGACGCAGGGAATGTGCGAGAAGTCCGACTGGGCAGGAGTCAGCGCCCGCGACCAGAACCTGCTATCGCGGACGGTGCCGCGGTCGCCGAGCAACTCGATGTTGAACTGGTACGGGCCAACCATGTCCAGGCAGGCCGAGACGCGCCCGATGGCTCCTCCCTCGAAATGGAGCAGGCCGGCCTCCGTGGTATGGAAGTCGAAGCCCTCCAGGCCGGGGCGGGAGAAGGCTGTGGCGGCCACCGGCTCGCGTCCCACCAGATAGCGCAGTATGTCCACGGCGTGGCTCCCACCGGCCAGCATCGCACTGCCGGTGAACTCCCTCCTGGCGATCCAGCGCTCCGGGCTGATGACGCTGCCGGCCCCGTGCCAGTAGTCGGTCTGGGCGAAGAACACCTCGCCCAGGGCGCCGCCATCGATGAGGCTTCGGATGTTCTCAACCAGTGCATTCCAGCGGAGGACGAAGCTGACGACGCTGCTGACCCCGGCCACCGCCACCGCCTGCAACAGGGCGTCGCACTGCTCGTGGCTGATGGCGGGCGGCTTCTCGAGGAGAATGTGCTTGCCGGCGCGACAGGCCAACAGCGCGTCGGGAGTGTGGAGGTAGTTGGGGGTCGTGATCGCCACGGCATCCACAGCATCGTCGGCCAAGAGCGCCTGATAGTCCGGGTAGATCCGGCAGTCGAGGCCGAGCTGTGCCACCAGACGACGGGCGCTCTCCGGGCTGCGACTGGTTACGCCCACCAGGTACGTATGGGGGTTGCGCAGGATGGCTTTGGCGTGCTCGCGGGCCACCCAGCCACAGGCGTTGATGGCAATGCCGATGCGCTCGGACAAGGGAAGATCACTCCTGACTCGATGGGCGTTGCTCGCCGGCGGCGCGGGGGGCGCGCCGACGCCCGAGACGGGCCACCTGCGCCCGCACCTCAAGCGGGCGAATGGAGGTTCACCATGGATCGGTCCTGGGCCTGCGTGGCCGTGATGCTCCTGACGGTGGTGTGGTGCGGCGCACAGGAGAACGGTAGCCTGGTCGTCAATGGCGACTTCTCCGTCGATGCCGATGCCGACGGCATCGCCGACGGCTGGAGGTTCGTCCCTAATGCGCCCCCCGAAGAGCTGCGGGCCACACTGTCGATGGAGCCACTCCCCGGCGGAGGTTTCGCGCAGAAGATCGACTGTTCCCACTTCGAAACCGGCCACGTCATGCTCGCCCAGGTGGGGACGGTATCGATCCAGAGGGGACAATGGTACGAGCTGGTGGTGCGCTTCAGGGGGGAGAACCTATCCGAGGCGTGGGTGCTGATGCAGGATACCGACGGTTGGAAGCCGGTGAGCCGCAGCTTCTCCCTGCGGCCGCGAGAGCAGTGGCGCGAGGTCCGTCTGCTCTTCGAGGCCAAGAGAGACAGTCACCAGACCAATCGGCTACAGGTCTGGTTCACCTCCACCGGGACGCTCTGGCTCTCCGACCTTCGCATCACACCGGCCCCGGCGCCGCAGCCGCGGAACGTGCATCCGGACACCGGCCACACGAACCTACTGCCCAATGGCGGCTTTGAGCTGCACAGCGGCTGGAGCATGGTGAACTACTGGGCGCTGGGCTGGGAGCGGCGGTTGGTCGGCGGCGCCGATGACGGCGCCTGCGCCGCGATCCGGTGGGACCCCGACGACCCAGAGTACGCCACCTTCTTTGACTATTTCGAGATGACCCGTCGCCCGCTGCGCGACCCCTACCTGCAATGCGTTGGCTATGTGCCGCTAAAGGCCGGGGAGACCTACACGCTCTCGGCGTACATGCGCGCCGACCGCCCCGGAGTGCCGGCGATGATCGGCCTGCAGGGCGAGGGCGGCGCGGCCCAAAGCCGGGTCGAGCTCACCGACGAATGGCAACGGTACTCGGTCACCTGCGTGGCCAAGGGCGGCTTGTCGTTGGTTCAACTCGGGCCCACCCTCAAGCCCGAGGATCAGGAGGCCTTCGGGGGCTGTACGGTGCTGCTGGACAGTGTCCAGCTTCAGCGCGGCGCCGAGGCCACCGACTTCGTCCCCCGCCCACTGGAGGTGGCCGTGGAGCCCATCCTCGCCGCCGTTCCCGGCCTGGATGCCGTCGCAGTTCAAGTCCCGGTGCAGTTGTACTCCCGGCAGCCCGGTCCGGTCGACGTGCGGTTACGGCTCACCGACTTCTCCGACGCGCCGGTGGCGGACCTGCGGCGGCAGGTACAGGCCTCGGGGACGGGGGGGGACCATCTGTTTGAGGTCAAGCTCCCCGGTCCCGAGTTCTACCGCGCCACCGCCACGGCGCGCCGAGGGCCGCTGGAGGCCGAGGGCTCCGGGCGGTTGGTGTTCCACCCCGAGCTCCCCGAGCAGTCGGAGACCGCCTTCGGCATCAACCACGCCTATGGTTTCGACGCTCAGGTGCGACTGGCCCGCCAACTGGGAATCTCCTGGGTCCGGGACTGGTCGCTCAAGTGGGAGCATGTGGAGACCGAGCCCGGGCGCTTCACCTTCGATCAGTCGGACTTCCACATCGCCCGCCCGCGACGCCAGGGCATGCAGACGTTGTGCATGTTCCCCTTTCCCTCGGCCGAGTGGTCCTCCACCGCCGCGCCGGAGCTGAGGACCACCGGCTATCCGGGGAACCGTATCCGCCAGGCCTTCGCCCCCCAAAGCATCGCCGACCTGGGCAAGTACGTGGAGACCTGCGCGCGGCACTGCAGCCCGGAAGTGCGGGTCTGGGAGGTGTTCAATGAGTCCCTCTTCACCTCCTATTCACTGCCCCGGGACCACGGCTATGACCCCGAGGACTATGTGCCCCTGTTGGCCGAGGTTGCCGCGGCGTGCAAGCGTGCCGATCCGCAGTGCCGGGTGATCGGCGGCTACAGCGCGCCCCCGAGCATGCTCCACCTCTACGGCCCCATGTTCCGCGCCGGCGGGCTGAACCATTGCGACATGGTGAGCGTCCACGCTTACCCATCCGGAGAGCCCGAGGGGCTCGAGGCACAGCTCCGGGCCCTGCTGGCGCTCATGGACGAAAGCGGCGGCCGAAAGCCGCTGTGGATGACGGAGTTTGCCTACTACGCCGACGACGACCCGGACCCCTTCGCCCACGGCTGGCCCGACCTCCTGGACAGCGAATGGCAGCAGGCGTGCTACAATACCCGGGCCTGCGTCATCATGCTGGCCAATGGGGTCGAGAAGGTCTTCTACCACATCTGGACCACGGTGGTGAACAGAGACTCCGGGGCGGCGCTCTTCTTCGAGGACGCCGGAGCGCCGCGGAAGATCGCGGCCACCCAGGCGGCCATGTGCCGCCTGCTGGGGGCCCGTCCCGAGTTCCTCCGCCGGCTCGAGCTGGAGGGCGACCTGCACGGCTATGTGTTCCGCGCTCCGGAGGCCGCGGGGGCCAACACGGCGGTGCTCTGGCTGGAGTACGGGAGCGCCCGCATGGACAAGACCCCCGACTGCGACTACTTCGACACCTGCGGGACCCGTCTGACCGGCCCCGCGATCACGCTGTCCGAGGCGCCCGTGTATGTCCTGATTCCCGCCGATGAAGCGGCGGGGGCGGGGCTGAGCGAGGCGCTCCAGGGCGTTCGCTATGAGTGAGGCCTCCCGGAATGGCAGATGAAGGCACAGAACAGGCTCCCCACTTCGAGGTGCATGTGTGCGCGCAGGTCGGAACGTACCGACGGTTCGCCCGCACCCACGTCGTGCCTGGCGACACCGTGGTGGAGCTGGGGGCCGCGGAGGGCCATACCACCATGCGGCTGGCCGGGAGGGCCAGGCGGGTGATTGCCGTGGAGAAGTCGGCGGCCAATGTCGCCTTGGCAAGCGAGCGCTGTGCACGCTTTGGCAACATCACTTTCGTCAATGCCGACGCCTTCGATGCGGGACGGGTCCTGGCACAGACCGAGGGCGCCGAAGTCATCTTCGTCGACATCGGTGGCTCGACGTTGCCCGGGATCTGCCTGCATCTGGCCTCCACCTATCGCTATCTGTTCCGGCCCCGGCTGATGGTGATCCGCAATGTGGAGCTCAACGACTTCGTCTGTGGCGTTGGCTCGTGTGAGAGCACGGCCAGGCCGGGGCTGTGGCGCAACCCCCACAAGGGTGGGGGGCGGCGCCCCACCGCGGCGGAGGCCACGCGGCGTCTGGCCGCGGGGCTCAAAGCGGCGGAGACGGAAGGGGGCGAGCCCCACGATTCCTAAGCGCCGGCGCTTCGAGGTGGTCGCGCGGTTCGTCGCCCAGCGCTTCCCTCGGCCGGAGACCACCACCGTGCTGGACGTGGCGGGCAGCACCGGCGTCCTGGGCTATCATCTCGCCGAGCATGGATACGCGGTGACCGTCATCGACCCCCGCCGCAAGGCGGTGAGGCGCCGGTATCGCAAGGCCGCGCAGAAGGCCGGCTTCATCTCCCGTCTGCGCTACGCACGAAGGCCTCTGCAAGTGGATGATGCGGCCGATCTGCTTGTGGGGCTGCACCCGGACGAGGCCACCGAGGACATCGTCCGGCAGGCGGTGAGGCTGCAAGTGGGCTTCGTCGTGGTGCCCTGCTGCGTGATGCCCCGCGACGGCGTGCGGCGCAGCTTCGAGGATTGGTGTGACTATCTGGCCGACCTCGTCGGGCCCGGTTACGAAGTGCACCGCGAGCATCTGCCCATGCAGGGCGCGAACCTGGCCATCTGGGCTCACCGGCCCGGCAGCGCGGCACGGTAGAGGTCCGGCCGCACAGCCGGGCCGGCCCGGCTCACGTCATTCCGGAGCGCCGGCGTCGCTTGGGCGAGGAACCTCATTGTCTGCCAGGGGATTGTTCGAGCTGCTCCCTCCGGGAGCGGACGCTCTCACAATGACACTTCCATGTGGATGTGGGCTTCTCGGACGGACCTCCAGGGCCTGCGGGGCCGTGCGGCCGCTCTCCGTCGCCGGGGGAGAGGGCGGGGACCTCAGGCCGTGTTTCGCGGCGCCGGCCTCGTGCCACCTTTGATGACGACAG
Organism: uncultured Armatimonadia bacterium; assembly: GCA_964423635.1. GTDB lineage: Bacteria > Armatimonadota > Zipacnadia > Zipacnadales > JABUFB01 > CAYRFY01. Next base: position 9,406 of record CAYRFY010000038.1, read on the forward strand.
TCCGGGGGTAGACTCCACGCAGGGAGAGATCGGAGCGGGCCCCGGCCACGGCCATGCCGCGACCCGGCATCGACAGGAGCTGAACTCAATGGATCGCAGAGACTTCGTCAAGAAAGGTGCGGTCATCGCCGGGGCGGCCGTGGCCCTGGGAGCCGCCGGTTGCACCAGGCAGGGGGACGGCGTGGCGGGGATGCCGACGCCACCGGCCCAAGATGCTGAGACGACGGCCGCCCTACCGCCTCCGGATCCTGCCAAAGGAGTGGTGCCCGACGACGGCGCCAGTCCGGGAAAGGTGGGGGAGAACCGCGTCTTCACCTCCGCCCCCGGCGATGTCCATGCGGTGGTGGCCACGGGGACTGATCCCGTAGCCCTCGTCACCGACGCCATCGCGGCCTATGCCGGGCTGGACGCCATCGTTCGAAAAGGCGATGCGGTGGTGATCAAGCCCTGCCTGGCCTGGGGACGCACCCCGGAGACCGGGGCCAATACCAGCCCCGAGGTGTTGGCGGCCGTCATCGGGGTGGTGAGAGCGGCTGAGCCCTCCGAGCTGTTGGTGGTCGAGCACTCCTGCGACCGCAGCGTGGTCGCCTTCGAGATGAGCGGAGCCAGGGCGGTGTGCGAGCAGCTCGACGTTCCGCTCATCAGTCTCGACAGCGAGTCGATGTACGAGGAAGTCCTGGTCTCACAGGGGATCAACATCAAATCCGAGCACATCGCCCGGGACATCCTCCAGGCCGATGTCTACATCAACCTGCCGTGTCTCAAACACCACGCGGCCACAAACCTGTCGCTGGCCATGAAGAATCAGATGGGTGCGATCTTCGACCCGCAGAGGTACCACAGGGAGAGGTCGGAGATGACCGGAGGGCCCAATCTGCACCAGAACATCGCCGACCTGGCCAGCGCGTTGCGCCCTACCGTCGTCATCGCCGACGCCACCAGGGCCCTGAGCACCAACGGGCCCAAGGGCCCGGGCAACATCCTCCAGACCAACAGTGTCGTCGTTTCCCACGACATGGTCGCCGTGGATGTGGTGGGAGCCGAGATGCTGGGAATGGCGGTGGAGGACGTGGCCTACCTGGGGATCGCGGCCGATATGGGGCTGGGCGTGAATGATGTCGATAGTGTGACGATCGCCCGGGTCTAGGGGAGTTGGCGGAACCGGCTGCAGGCCGGTCACGCCCGGTGCACAGAGGCTTCTCAGGTCAGGACTTTCCCAAAACCACTATCCGTCGTAGTTGGGCCGCCCGACTCCCCAAGGACGCTTTGAATGCCCATGTCAAGTGGTTTTCCACGGTTTGTTGGCCCCTTGAGCACTTCTCCACAGGGTTTTCCACCCCGAGAAGCCGTTATCCACCGGGTTTCCGCCACTCTCGCGCTCTCGGTGCGCCTCGGTCCCGCCTAGGTCACCATCAGATGTGTTGGGCCATGGGCATGGCGGAGAACACGTCGAGAGCTAATGTGTCCCATCCGTGGCGGTATGCCGTGTAGTAGCCTGCCGCACCGACCATGGCCGCGTTGTCGGTGCACAGGCGCAGGGGCGGATAGGCCACCGGTATGGCGGCTTCCTGCCCCCAGTGCAGCACCACTTCCCGCAGTCGTGAGTTGGCGGCCACCCCCCCCGCCAACATCACCTGGCGTGCGCCGAAGGCCGCTGCCGCGGCGGTGAGGTTGCGCACTAGGGTGTCCACCACGGCCTCCTGGAAGGAGGCGGCGAGGTCTGCGACCGCCGACGGGTCGCCTGTCTTCCCCTCTGCCCCCAGTGTCTCGTGCGTCCTGACCAAAGCGGTCTTCAGGCCACTGAAACTGAAGTCGTAACTGCCCTCGATCGTCGGTCGGGGCAGATCGTAGGCCTTCGCATTGGCGCCCGCCGCTACGCGGTCGATGGCGGGGCCGCCCGGATACCCCAGATCCAGGACACGTGCCGCCTTGTCCAGCGCCTCTCCGGCCGCGTCGTCTCGCGTCCAGCCCAGAATCCTGTACTGCCCCAACTGCTCCACCAGCACGATGTCCGAATGGCCGCCGGACACCACCAGACAGACAGCGGGGAACAGGTCCTTTGCCGGAGGATTGTCGGCACCGGGCTCGATGAGGAAGTTGGCCAGCAGGTGGGCCTCCAGGTGGTTGACGCCCACCAACGGGAGCCCCGTGCTGAGACAGTAGCCCTTGGCCGCCGCAATCCCCACCAGCAGCGAGCCCACCAGCCCGGGGCCGTGCGTGACCGCGATCCCCGCCAGGTCGGACCAACTAACGCCGGCATCCTCAAGAGCCCTGCCCACAACGGCGGTAATGATCTCCGAGTGCCTGCGGGAGGCGACCTCTGGCACTACGCCCCCGAATTGCGCGTGCAGTAGATCCTGGGAAGCCACCTCGCTGGAGAGGATGTGGCTCCCGCCGCGCACCACGGCGGCCGCCGTCTCATCGCAGGAGGTCTCGATCCCCAGGATCAGGCTCTCGGGGGTCAACCGGGCAGAGGGCATGCTATCACTCCGTTGGGGGGCTTGGCGAGACGCCTGACCGGCGCCATGCGCGGTTGCCGGCCGCGCTTCTATAAGCGTGGCCGAAAAGCCCGCCTTCGCCAAGAGTGTCATTGAGAGAGCGTCTGCTCCCGTAGGTAGCAGCTCGAGGAATCTCCCGGCATTCACCGAGATCCTTCGCTATCTCGCTGCGCGAGATTGACGCTCAGGATGACATGAGCCTGGGCAGCCGGACTTTTCGGCCGGGCTTCTAGTCCTGTGGGCGCGGGAGCGGCTGGCCGTGCTTGCTCTGCCAGATCAGGCGCAGAGAGGTGAGCTGCTCCTGCACCGCGGGCTCCTGCAGCCCGGACAGCAGCGTCTCCACGGCGTCTTCCTGGGTGTCGGAGTAGTACCCTCGACGGATGCGCGTGGGGACGAACCCCAGCTTCTGGTAGAGATTGCCGGCGCGGGTATTGCTCACACGGTACTCCAGCACGACGCTCTCCAGCCCTGCCTCGATTCCCAATTGTAGGGCCGCCAGCATGAGGGCTTCGCCGATCCCGCGCTGGCGGTGGGCCGAGCCCACGGCCACGGTGCCCACATGGCCCAGGCCCGCGGCCGCATGCATACCGATGTACCCCACCACCCGGCCGCCGGAAACGGCCACCAGGAATATGCTGTCCCGGCGGGACATCTCCTGCCGCAGGCTCCATGCCGGCCACGGGCTGGGGAATGAGTCGTGCTCGATGATGACGATATCCCGCAGATCCGAGAGAGTGGCTCGCCTGATGGCCAAAGTCGGGCCGGCGGACTGGACACCTGCGGGCATTGTGCGTCCACCTCAGCATCGATTAGGGTGTGGTCCGGCGCCCGTGCGCCGGCACGGCTCGGCCGCAGGCTGCTGGGCCCTGATGGGTGGCCGCGCGCTACCGTATGGCCTGTCACAGGACGATGCGCCATTGTGCGTCGGTCACGAACGTGGTTGGCGGACTGGGATGGGTCGCGGACGACGCGGTTGTGTCGCTCCAAAGCGGGCTAGAGCCGCCTGAGCGTCACCGTCCAGTCGATGATGTCCACCGCCGACTTCTGGGCCTCGCTTACCGTGCCGCGAAGCGTTGTGTCATTGGAGCCCTCCGGGATGAAGGCGTCCTGATTGCTGTGGGAGCTGTACTCCAGGGCGCTGAAGGCCACCGCGTTGTCACCCAGCGGACCCAGGCCGTCGTAGCAGTGTTGGTCGGGGTCGGTGACGTTGGGGTCGAAGATGAGCTCGGTGGTACTGATGACATTGAAGCTCAAGTCGGTGAGTGCGTCGCCGAAATCCGTGATATCCAGGGTGAAGCGCAGGGCGCTGCTGCCCGAGGGCAACGTGTAGGCGTATGGCCGGCCCAGGAGCACGGGGGTGGACGAGATCTCCACATCGCTCCGGGCTTCCCCGGCGCTCAGGTCTCCGGTGGTGATGGCCGCCCCGGCAATGGGCGGGGTCGCGGTGGGGACGCTTGAGTTGGCGGTGAGGGTCGCCGCCGAGTTGGTGGCGGCGCCACCGGCGAAGGGCACGAAGGACACGGCCACGGCGGCGACCGAGGGCGCGATGGAGATGGTCTGTGTGCCGGCGCCCGCGGCGCCGAGGGTCAGGGCGAGCCCGAAGGCGCTCAGTGCGTCGGCGGTCAGAGCGACGCCACCGGCGTTGAGGCCCGCAATCTGCGCCAGCTCCGCCTGATTGGCGGTTCTCCCGCCGTCGGCGGCGGGGGTGAAACTCACGCTGCCGGCCACTGCCTGTCCCGCCGCGTCTGTCTCCAGGGCGATCTCGCCGGCATTCTGGCCCGAGGTGTTCGCCACGGAGGTGACCATGCCGGCGCCCGACACGGTGGCCTCCCCATAGGTGATCGTGCCCACCCGCAGCGTGTAGCGGCCCGCGTCGGCGCCCGCAGGAGAGCCGGACACGTCATTGATGCCCCCGCCTGCCTGGCGCAGCACGGTGGTTAGATTGGCCTGATAGACGTTGTATTGGCCCAGATGATAGTAAACGTAGTGGGAGATCGACCCCGTTCCCCAGCCGTTGCCCCAATAGGGCCCATTGGCGATCGGTACCGGATAGCGGGTACCGAAGCCCGAATCCCTGTTGAAGGCCACATAGTAATGGGCCGAGTCGTCCACCGGGCCGGCGAACTGCACGTAGACGTCCAGGAGGACCTGGGCGGCCGTGATGCCCTCCCCGCCCCGGGCGCAGCCCATCAGGGTGCAAGAGGTGCAGGCCACGGTTATCCACAGCAGCAGACGCCTCATGCCGGTCCCGCCTTCGCCGCATTGGCCCGGGCACGGCCCATCAGTTCCCGGGGGTGGTCCACCAGGACGGCCTGAAGCATGCTCTCAGGGATGCCGGCGCAAAGCGCCACGTGCTCGGACCACTGGGGTGTCAAGATATCCTCCGGTCGATGTGTGTCGCTGTCGATGACCAGCTTTGCCCCGACTTCCAGAGCAACCTTGACCACATGTCCGTTGGCCATACCGTGGCCCTGTCGGGCGGTGACCTCGATGTAGACGCCGTTTCGCGCCGCGGCCTCGGCAGCCTGCGATGTCAGGAGCCCCGGATGCGCCAGGATGTCCACGTCGGGACACTCCGCGGCGGCCAGGTTCGTCCCCGGCTCCACCGGCTCCACCGGGGACTCCCCGTGTACGACCACCAGAGCCGCACCCACGCTCTTGGCGCGGGCGGCCGAAGAGGCGATCGCGGCGGCCGGCACGTGCGTCAATTCCGTCCCGGCGTAGGCCTCCAGGCCCCAGCATTCCCGGGCCAGAGCGCAGTCCGCCGCCGCCTCGACGATCACGCGCTCCATCGTGCTGGAGCTGGTGTGGTCGGCGGTGACGACGCCGACGTGGCCCTTCACCTGGCAGCGGCGCAGAAGCTCGATGGGAAGCAGGGCTCCATCGCTGAGAAAGGTGTGAAGATGGAAGTCGTAGACGAAATCGCGTGACATGGGTCTCCTCGTGACGGAAAAGCGGATGAGTGGGCGCGTCCACGCAACGCCAACCGGCCGGGCTAGATGCCCATATGGGCGCACCTATTGACGTTCGCAGCAAGCTCGGGGGGCGCAACCAAGCCGTTGGGCACTGCGTAGGTCGGGCTCTGCACTCACATTATGCAGGTTCCGGGCGGGCGACCGGTCCGAGGGCCGAATGGGTGCGGTAAGGTGCGAAGCACCGACGCGGGACCCATCCGGCCCGAACGGACGTAGAGCCATGGCGTCACCGGGGCGCCCCGCTGCCTCCATGCGGTCGTATCTGTGGATCTGCAAGGTCTTGGGTGTGTCGCCGAATGGGCCGGATAGGGTCCCGGCGTCCGCTGCGCGGCCGCTTGCGGGCAGACGGCGCCCGGTCCCCTCCCGCAAGGCGGGACCCCTCCAGACACCTCCGCCACGTTCGTGCATAATGTGAGTCTGCAGCCCGATTCGCCGGTATGTGTTTGGCGCCCCGTGCCGCCCTCCAATCCACCTCTCCCGGCGGCTCGCAGAGCCGCTTGCCGGGAGAGTCTGGCGATCTCGCTGAGCGGGAACGCTCGTGGGTGAGGGGAAGCCCACCGAACCGACGACGAAAACTGGCCGTTGGTCGTGGTCGTCAGGTCCGAAGGACCGCGCGGCGCCGCGCAGCGGCGTCACACAGCCAGGGGCGCGAGCCCCTGGAATATGGGCGCTGGGCTCCGCGCAGCGGGGCCACACGGCCGGCACCGACCGGGAACTAATAGGCTGCGTGGTGTCGGCGGTTCTCCCGACCGGACGGCTCGACGGGCTGAAGCCCGTCGCTAGGCGACGCCGCTGCGCGGCGTCAACGGTCCTCCGGACCGGACGGCTGGACGGGCGGTAGCTACCGGGACCGCACGACACAGGGCGCAGGGCCGCCCCCAGCCGCCGGACTGCGCCAAACACATACCTGCGGGATCGGCGTCCTGCCGTCTCGCTGCCCTCAGGCCATCCCGCCTAGGTCGGGCTTTCCAGCCAGATCACGCAGGTTCCGGGCGGGCGGCTGTTCGAATGGTCCCCTCTATGCGGCCGCCCCCCCCCACGACTGTGCGCCCCTGTGTTGGGAACTTGCGTTGTAGTACTATGACGCCGTCTCGTACTCGACGGCATCGGCGAGGAAGCGCAGGAGGATCAGGGAGTGCTCGGCGCTCAGGCCGGCGGCCGCCATCTGGTCCACGACGCTGCGGCCCCCCAGGGCGACTTGAGACATCTGCTCCTCGTCGGTACGCGAACTGCGCATGCCGGCGAGGAACACGGCCGCCTCGCCGTACCCCATGCCCCTGTCCCGGGCCTCCTTCACCTGCTTCGGTGCGCGCAGCACATAGTGGGCGACCAGGCCGTCCAGGCATTGCCGGGTCTGTGGTGAGGCACCGATGGCGGCGAGGTTGATGCGCGCCACCAGGGAGCGCAGGGCCGCGCGGTCCGCCAGTTGCCCAGACTTCTGGGTGACGGCGAAGGCCGTCAGGCCGCGGATCTCCGCCAACTGAGAGGCGCGCTGAGCCCCCTCAACCGCCTGCCTGGACTGATCGCCGCGCATGATCCGCCCCACGTACTCCGTGGCCTGCTCCGCGTGCTGCTGGGCCTCCCTGACCGCGGGCTCCGCTCGCTCCAGTTCGGACAGAGCATCCTGGACATCGTCCAACACACGACGTGTCTCGCCCAGGGTCCGCCGCAGGACAGCCACATCACCGGCCGCCAGTTGGACGGTCTGCCCGTCGCCGAGGTTCCGCACCAACGACTGCGTGAGCGCACCGGTGCGGTCCGCGGTCAGCAGCAGCGCCTCCCGCTGGGTCTCCACCGAGTAGACGGGGTCCACGGCACGGTTGATGGCCGCATTGGCGTAGGCAACGATGCCCTGAGTGGCATTGGCCATGGAGGCATTGCTCTCCGCGAACCCGAAGAGGCTGTCCAGCACGCTATGGGTGCCGGTGACGGTGGCCCCCAGCTTGGTGCCTACCGCCGCGGCGCGGGACCTGGTGCCGGACAAGACGGCCTGGCTCCTGCCCGCCACCGAACGCGCATCGGCGAGCAGCTCCGGCACCTGTCCCAACTCCTGCGCCGAGGCCGCTGACAAGGGCACTGTGGTGGCGGCCTGGGCCAGTTGGATGCCGGCGGCGGCCTCCTGCCCGGGCCGCAGCGCAGCGGCGGTCTCAAACGACCTCTCGGCCTCCGCGTACTGCCCCCTCGCGAGTTGCACATCACCCAGCGAGAGCATGACTGCCGGGTTGTCCGGGGTCAGAGCCGCCGCCTTGTCCAGCATCTCCTGGGCAAGACGCATGCGGTTGCGCCGCGCGTAGCCTCGACCCGTCTCCAGGAGGGCCTGAGCGTTCTTGGGTGAGAGTTCCGGCATCGACTGCTGGCGGGCGATGCGGTCGGCCGTGGCGGGGTGCGTGCGGAAAAGCATCTCGATGTTGGACGGCCGACGCTGCTCGTATTTGTCCATGAGCTGTGCGAAGAACTCCACGTTCCCCGCAGGGTCGTACCCCGCGGCGTACGAGAGCGTTCGCCCCATATCGTCCGCCTCGTATTCATTATCCCTGCTGTAGCGCAGCGAGAGGAGCCCCAGCCCGACACCGGCGATGTCGGCGAGAGCCTCGTTTTGGCCGCCCAGAATCATCAGCCCCAGATTGTACCAAAAGCCGCGCTTGATCGCGTGCATCCCGTGCCGCTTGGCCACGTGGCCGATCTCGTGGCCCATCACGCCCCAGATCTCGTCCTCGCTGTTGGCGAACCTCAGCAGCCCGGTGGTCACGTACACATGCCCGTAGGGGGCCGCGAAGGCGTTCACCATGTCGGTCTCGATGACCTTGAACTCGTAGGGGATGTTCTGACGCGGCACATAGCCAAGCAGCGTGTGTCCGGTGAGGCTCACCCAATCAGAGAGCAGTGGATCGTCCACGACCTTGTAGGTGCTCTCCACCGACTGGGCCGACATGCTGCCGATCGTGCGCTCGATCTTGTCCTCGCAGCCGCTCACCAGCACAACGACGACCAGCACGCAGACGGCGGCCCGCAGGCGCCGACCTGTGTCGCTTCCGACAATCATGGCACGCTCACTCCTGGTGACGCACAGTGTGGGTGCAGCAGGCACGCGACCCAAGCACCCCAGACTGTGCCCCCGGATGTCGCGGGTACTGACGAGAAACTCCGTGGAGGATTGTAAGTGTCCGGCCTCGGGCAAGTCAAGCCGCCGGGCCCGTCGCGCGGTATTGGACATCGCCCCCGCGATGTGGCATAATCCCAGTTCGTATGCGATCAGCGATGTCCGCCGTCCTTGCACGGCGGCTTGCCTATTAGCAGGAGTGCATCTCAATGCCCAGAGACATCAACGTATTGCCCCAGTTCGAGCCCGGACAGATCACATTCCCCCCCATCCCGATGTTCTCTTACAGCGGCGATATCAGCTCGGAGATGGCCGCTGGCATGACCAGGCAGGAGGCCATCAGCCTCCTGGATCACATGCTGGAGATCCGCAACTTCGAGGAGATGATCGTCAAGCTAAAGAACGGGAAGTTCGAGGCCCTCGAGCAGTACAAGTTCGTCGGGGCCACGCATCTCTCGATCGGCCAGGAGGCCGTGGCGGTCGGAGCCATCTCGGTGCTCAACGCCGACGACTACATCACCAGCACCCACCGCGGCCACGGACACGGCATTGCCAAGGGCGCCTGCGCGCTGGAGAAGCAGACCGTGGACTTCCTGGCCGACTTCGTCGGCGCCGAAGTGGATAAGGATGACCCGCGCGGGCTTCTGGACTGCGCGCTGCAGGTGCACATGAACCGCACCATGGCCGAGTTGTTCGGGAAGGAAGAGGGCTACTGCCGCGGTCGGGGCGGCGGGATGCACATCGCCGACTTCCACGCCGGCCATCTGGGCGCCAACGCCATCGTCGGGGGCTCGTACGCCATCGCCGCCGGCGCCGCCATGGCCTCGGACAAGCTGGGCAACGGGCGCATTTGCCTGTCCTTCGTGGGTGACGGAGCCACCAACAACGGCATCGCCCACGAGGCCTACAACTTCGCGGCCATGGAGCAGTTCAAGCGCGGCTGCCCCGTGATCTGGGTCATTGAGAACAACAACTACGGCATGACCGGCCAGGCACGCGGCGAGGTCACGGGCGTGGAGTACCTGGCGCAGCGCGGCGCCGGCTACAATGCCGTGAACATGCACGCCGAAGTAGTGAACGGCATGGACGTGCTGGCCGTCCGCGACGCCGTTCGGCGCGCCGCGGACTTGTGCCGCAACGGCGAGGGCCCCGTCATCATCGAGGCCATGACCTACCGCTACATGGGCCACTCGCTCAGCGACAATCGCATGACCTACCGGACGGAAGAGGAAGAGACGGCCTGGCAGAGCAAGGACGCCATCAAGACCTACGCCACCGCACTGGTCAAGGCCGACGTGGCCTCCAAGGAGGAGGTCCGGCTCCGCCGCGATCTGGCTCGCGAGCGTGTGGAGCGTGCCGCGGTCTACGCCTACAATGCCACCGACCCGGACCCCGCCACCATCTACGAGGGCCTGTTCTCGGACACCACCTCAGACGACCTCGACCCCAAGTGGGCCACGCCCACGGAGGCCCTGGAGGCCGAGCCCATCAAGCAGAATCGCGACGCCAACGGCAAGATACTCTACCGCCATGCAGTCATCGAGGCCCTCACCGAGGAGATGCTTCGCGACAAGCGCGTAGTCCTCTACGGCGAGGATGTCGCCGACTACGGCGGCGCTTTCCAGGCGACCAAGGGGTTGCTGGAGGTCTTCGGCCGCGAGCGGGTGTTCAACACCGCCATCTCCGAGGCCGCCATCATCGGCACGGGCGTGGGCGCGGCCATGGCCGGGCTGCGGCCGGTGGTCGAGCTGATGTACATCGACTTCATCCTCATGACCATGGACCAGACCGGGAATCAGGCCGCCAAGAACCGCTACATGTTCGGCGGCAAGGCCAAGATCCCCATGGTCATCCGCACCAGCATCGGCGGCGGCAAGGGCTATGCAGGCCAGCACTCGCAGAGCCTCGAGGCCGTCGTCACCATGATCCCCGGGCTGAAGGTCATCGCTCCCAGCACCGCCTACGATGCCAAGGGGCTGCTCAAGGCCGCGATTCGCGATGACAACCCGATCGTCTTCATCGAGCACCAGCTTTGCTACACCGAGCGCGACGAGGTGCCTGAAGACGACTACACCGTTCCCATCGGGGTGGCGAAGGTCGCCCGCGAGGGCACCGACATCACCGTGGTCGCCTATAGCTACATGTACTGGCGCGCGCTGGCGGCCGCCGAGCTCGCCGCCGAGGAGGGCATCTCGGTGGAGATCGTCGACCCGCGGACCCTCGTCCCGCTGGACGTGGATACCATCGCCTCCTCCGTGGCTAAGACCGGAAACCTGTTGGTGGTGCAGCAGGCGCCCTCGGTGGGCTGCTACGGCGAGCACATCGCCTATGTCGTGCAGGACCGCTGCTTCGATGTGATGAAGAAGCCGGCCCGGGTGGTGGCCGCTCACGACGTGCCGCCGCCGATGGCCACCCCTCTGGAGCAAGAGAACATCCCGTCTCCGGAGAAGATACTGCGCAATATCAAGCAGATGCTGGGCGCCTAGACAGGCCCGTCGCTGCATCCGAGCGCGACCGGTGGCCCAGGGCGCGTGATCCCCACCATTGAGCGAGACCTGCGTGCCTGCCCATCGAACAACGGGGATGCGAGAGAGGGACATGGGCCGGGCGGAGGGCCGCACGTCGTCAGTCGGCACAACATGAGACACAACCGCGGCGCTACGTGCGCTGCGGACGGGAGCGGAAGAGACCCTTCCGCTCCCTTTGGCAAGGGAGGCCAGGACCAATGGCCCTCGCAGTGTGGGGACATCCGTACTCTGAATACCCGGTGGGGCAGGACAGCCTCGACGACTTCCGACGTGGCTTTGAGCAACTGGCTCAGAGCCACGTGAGCACCTACTACGCCTTCGTCCTGACCCACGGGAAGTCGTACTTCCGCAGCCGGGTCCTGGGCGAGGCGGAGAGAGACCTCCTGCGCCCGGCCATCCAGGCCGGCACGGAATTCGATATCGAGGTCCATCCCATCATTGGGCTGGGAGCGGTGGGCGTCCGCGGAGGGGGAATGTACGACCCCGGTGACGTGGAGGACCTCCCCTCGTGGGCCGGAGGATGGCCCTGTCCGTCCTGGGCCGAGAACCGACAGCTCACCGTGCGTGTGGCCCAGGAGATGCTGGACGACTACGAGCCCGCTGGCCTGCACATGGACTACGTTCGCTACCCCAATAGCGCGGTGCTCGACACCCACCCCTGCCGCTGCGAGCGCTGCCGGGCAGAGCGGATGGACTGGTTGGGCAAGGAGATGCCCAGCCTCGAGGACCTGCAGCGTCCGGGGGTGCTGTACAAGGAGATCCAGATGCGCGGGGGTTTCGTCAGGGCGCTGGTGCAGGGCCTGCGTGACGCCGCGGACGACGCCGGGGTGCCGCTTTCCATGGCCGCGAGGGCCAGGTATCTTAAGGACGCCGTGGCCGAGGGCCAGGACTGGGCCGAATGGGCCGCCGGCGAGCTGGTGGACGCCGTGTGCCCGATGAGCTACAACCCCTGCAACGATCGCTTCCCTCGGTTCCTCGAGGAGCATACCGGGCTGCTTGCCGGCTCGGATGTGCTGTGGTATGCGGGGATCGGGCGCAAGAGCAGTCTGGGAGAGATTGGCACGCCGCAGATGATGGAGCAAATCGAGATGGCGAGGCGCGCCGGCGCCGACGGCGTCTGCATCTTCCACGCTAACGCGCTGGGCGACGAGGACTTCGCGGCCCTGAAGACCATCGACTGGGACTAGAGGTCCGCAGGAGCGCGCCTGTGGAGGCCTGGAGCAGGTTCTGGACCCCGCGCCTACGGCCGCTGCACCGCTTCGCCCCCTTCTCCCGCCTTATCGGGCGTACCGATGGGCAAGGGCCAGGGGGGCAGGCGACATGACCACGGATCGCGTGCCCAAAGGCAGCGGTGGGGGCGGGATGACGAATGAGAGGGAAAGCTGGGCTGGCGGGTGGGGAAGGTCTGCCGGGGAGACGGCAAACCTGCAGACAAAGTTGAACCCGCCTGGCTGATTCTGTCCCGGTTGCGCGTGAGGCTTTCTGCCTCAGTCGGTCCGCTGCGCGCAGCTTCTGGAGGTGCGCTGTGGGACCGTATGCTTAACCTTCACCGGTCAGGCCAGGCGGGTTCTCAAGAGGTCCGGTGTCGTGGCTATGCAGCCATCACATCCCTTCGACGTCTTCGGGGCTATCCGCAGCAGTCTCGGTGACCGCTACCCCTACGTCCACCTCTTCTTCCCTGTTCTCTGTTTCCCCTGGTTCCGTTTGTATTATGCCCCATCTGCCGGTGGCCCAAACATGCTCCGCCGAAATAAGCATGCAAACAGC
>CAYRFY010000039.1:0-2572 GCA_964423635.1 uncultured Armatimonadia bacterium
GCGTGACATGAGTCTTGCTCAGCTCATCCAGGACATCCTCGAGCCGCCGTTCACCAAGATCGGTGTGATGGACCTCGACAGCGTCTATCCGGAGAAGAGCCGGCGGGAGCTGGCCGTGCAACTCAACAGCCTGCTGGCCTCTCCGGGTTTCAGCGCCTGGCTGGAGGGCGAGCCCCTGGATGTGGGCCGGCTCCTTTACACGGCCGACGGCCGACCGCGCATCGCCATCCTCTCCATCGCCCATCTTTCCGATGCCGAGCGCATGTTCTTCGTCACTCTCCTGCTCAATCAGGTTGTCGCCTGGATGCGCAAGCAGTCCGGGACGCCGAGTCTGCGGGCGCTACTGTACATGGACGAGATCTTCGGCTACTTCCCGCCCACGGCCATGCCGCCCTGCAAGCGGCCGATGCTGACCTTGCTCAAGCAGGCCCGGGCCTACGGCCTGGGAATCCTGCTGGCCACCCAGAACCCCGTGGACCTGGACTACAAGGGCCTGGCCAATACGGGCACCTGGCTCATCGGCCGGCTGCAGACCGAGCGTGACAAGGCCCGGGTCCTTGACGGCCTCGAGGGTGCCGCTACCTCCGCCGGTAGCCAGTTCGACCGCTCACGCATGGACAGCGTCCTCTCCGGCCTGGGGAGCCGAGTCTTTCTGATGCACAATGTTCACGAGACCGCGCCGGTGGTATTCCAGACCCGCTGGGCGATGTCGTACCTCAGTGGGCCGCTGACGCGCGATCAGATCCGTCGCCTCAGCGACCTGGACCCGGAGTCGGCGCAGGCCGCGGGGCAGCCCGTCCAGGCGGCTCTGCCCATGCAGGGACCTTCGCCCGGTCCCGCCGCCGTTGCGGTGTTGACAGCGGAGCCACAGGCTCCGCTTCCCGAGGTCCCGCAGTTCTATCTGCCGCCGGCGGCGGCCGCTCCGGCCGACGCCACCGTGGAGTACCGTCCGGCGTTGGCGGTGATCGCTCGGGTGCCGTACCGCCGCGCCAACCCCAGCGTCGACCACCTCGAGGAGCTGCTGTGGATCGTCAGGCCTCCGGAGCCCGGAGGGCCGGCCGAATGGGACCAAGCGGTGATCGTCCCCGAGGCGGATATGCCCCTGGAGGTCGAGCCGGCCTACGCCGCGGCGCAGCTCGCCCCCGTCGATCTCAGCGCCCTGGACGAACGCAGCCTCAAAAAGCACGGCGAGGCGCTGGTGGACTTCATCTATCAGAGCCTCCCCTTGCGCCTCTGGCGGTGCCCGGCTCTCAAGGGCGTCTCCGAACCGGGCGAGACGGAGGCCCAGTTCCGCGTCCGCATGGGGCAGGCGGCCCGAGAGCAGAGAGACGAGACGGTGTCCAGGTTGCGGGCCAAGTACTCCGAGCGTCTCGCCGCAGTCCAACGACGCATCGAGCAGGCCGAGGCCCGGGTGGCTCGCGAGCGCTCCGAGCACGGCGAGCAGCGGCTGCAGACCGCCGTCACCGTGGGCTCCACGCTGATGGGCGCTCTCCTGGGGCGCAAGGTGGTGAGCAGGCGGAATGTGGAGAAGGCCGCCTCAGCCATGCGCCGGGCCGGGCGCTCGCAGCGCACCGGCCAGGAGCTGGCTCAGGCAGAAGCGGCCCTGGAGCGCGAGCAGGCCAAGCTCGCCGAGCTGGAAGCCGAGTTCAATGCGGCTGTCGCTCCGCCCGGACGCACAGCGGACCCGGCGCACCTCGAGCTGGAGGTGGTGGAGATCCGCGCCCGCAAGGTGGACATGAACGTTGATGTGCTGGGGGTGCTCTGGGGCCCCTGGGCCCTCGACGCCTCCGGGGTGGCCAAAGAGCTGTTCCACGTTCCGGCGTCGGCGAGGAGGGTGGGAATGTAGAGGTCCGGCCGCAAAGCCACCGGCAGTCCGCAGGTCGGGCTTTCCAGTATGTGTTTGGCGCCCCGTGCCGTTGGGCGTCGGGCGTTGGTCGTCGGGCGTCGGTCGTTGGTCGTCGGTCGTCGGTCGTCGGTCGTCGGTCGTCGGTCGTCGGTCGTTCCTGGGACCGCGGGCGTCTCGCCCGCAGCCGTTGGCCGTTGCCGTCGTCGTCGTCAGGTCCGCAGGACCGCGCGGCGTCAACGGTCCTCCGGACCGGACGGCTGGACGGACTCCAGCTCGGCATGTATCTCCTGTGGTCCGGGTGCCGCCCGCTAACCCTTGTGCCGCGTGCCGTTTGGCCCCGCCGGGCGGTAGCTACCGCGACCGCACGACACAGGGCGCACGGCCGCCCCCAGCCACGCGGGACGGGCAGGGAGACTGTCGGACACGGTTCCGGGTTCCGATGGGGCGATTGCGCCTCCCCGCGCGGTCGTATGCGCGCAAGCGGGTGCTCGCACCCGCCGGGACCTATATCCGGCCCGGTTGGCCACGTCCGTTCGGGCCGGCCGCTCGCCCGCAAGCGGCATAGCGGCGCCTCCCGCCGGCGTGTCCCGCCCCTACCGGCCGCTATCCACCCACACCGTCGTCCTCCACCATTGTCGCCGGCGCCCGTGCCGCCTCTATCGGTCCGCCTTTGCCCACCGCACACCCGATCGCCGGCAGCACTCCCAGCGAGACCCGCTTCTTGTT
>CAYRFY010000039.1:2582-22195 GCA_964423635.1 uncultured Armatimonadia bacterium
TCTTGTTCGCCTCCGGCCCCTCACCCTCCGGTACGAAGGCCTCCACGATCAGATGCGCCGTATCGCCCTCACGGGCGATGACACCGTCCGCCTTCAGAATCAGCGCGACGCCTCCGGGCATCGGCGAGGCTTCGCGTAGCGTCACGCCGCGGGGGCCGGCCGCCAGCCCGAAGCTCACATCCGAAAGCGGAGTGTGATCACCATTGGGCAGCGTTTCGGCAGCCTGCAGGCGCAGGTTAACGGTGCCGCCCAGAGGCACACGGATGGGAGCGTCCTCCCCCCACGAGATCCCCTCCACCACCGGCTTCCACACCACCGGAACGCTCCTGGACCCGGTCACCGCCACCAGCAGCTCCTCCTGCGGCACCAGGTGCCAGTAGGCGAAGGCCTGCATCATCTCCTCGGCCGGGACCACCGGTCGGATCACCTCCAGGCCCTCGATCCGCGCCAGCCCCTCGAGGCTCAGTGGGTACACGCCGAAGGGCACGTCCCGCGGGCCGCTGAGGGCGATCTCCATTGAGTCCTTGCCCGGAGCGATCGTCGTGGTGCTGATTGTGAAACCCTCAGGGGCCTGCCGCAGGCGAAGGTCAATCGCCCCGGCGAAACCATCCTTCCGCAGGGCGTGCACGGTGAGCTTCGCCGGCCGCCGGCCGGGCATACTCAGGCTGCAGGGAGTCGCGCGCAGCGAGAAGTCGGGTTGCGGTGGGCGCAGGTGGAGGCGATAGGCGTTGGCAGAGCCGCCCTGGCGCTGGGCGTCCACCACTCGCACCGTATAGGTGTCATCCGCCGGCAGGATGAGCCGGAGGTACGGATCGGCCTGATGGGTGACCAGCGCGAAGGTGCGGTCATCGTGATCGTCGCCTTGGCCCAGTACCTTGCCCGCCGAGTCGGAGACGCGCAGCGCGCAATCCGCAGGGGAGTGCAGCCGCCGGGCATAGACCTCGGCCACCAACTCCTCACCGGCCCTCCCCCCGAAGGAGAACAGATCTACATCGCCCGGGCGGTCGATGCGGCCGTTGATGATCCCCGGCACCAAGACGGGCTGTGCCTGCTCGTCGTTGGGCTCCTGCTCCACGCATTCCGGCAGTGTGTCCACGCAATACAGCACCTCATTGGATGCTTCGCCGCCCTCGAGGCCCACGGTGCGTAGTGGGGCACCGGCCGGGTCGGTGTCGAGACGCAACTCTTGCGTGGGCAGGTTCCAGCCCGCAATGGATAGGCTCCCGGGCTCACCGGCGCGGCCACCCAGTGGGAAGGCCTCCGTGATGAAGGGCAATTCGCCCGCCGTGATGCGGTACACGAAGTCCTCGCGCCCGCGGTAGATGGAGTCCCGCACCTCCAGGCGGTACTCCCCGTTCCGGGGGACTTCGTAGTGCAGCACCGGGTCGGGGTCAAAGCGGAAGTCGTCGGCATAGGCGACCTCCGCGCCGGTTGCATCGTAGAGGATCATGATCGCTTGAAACCAGCCGGGCACCGCGTCGGCGAGATAAGGCGTTAGGTGCCGGGCCTGCAGGCGGAACACCAGCTCTTGACCTTCGCGGCCGCGGAGAACGAAGGCATCCGTCTCTCCGGGCATGATCTGCCCGTTGAGCGTGACGGGCAGGTCCGCCGGCGCAGCACCGGGCTGCGCGGAGCCGATCTCGTCTTGCTCGCGCAGCTCGGGCAGCGTGCCAACCTGGAAGCGCACTGGGTTGCTGAGGCCCGCCGGGGTCACCAGTCGCAGCTCCCGGTCGCCGGGTGCCGCGTCGGCGGCGATGGTGACGTGCAGCTCCACCTGCTCGCCGATCTGCGCGTTGGGCTGCTTCTTCTCGTCGAAGAGGGTGGCTTTCAGGCGCGCGATCTGTGCCGGGCTCTTGTCATCCAGATCGTACAGCCAGGGGTGGTCCGGCACCCGTTCCGTGTCCTCGCCGGGTCTGGCGGATTCTCCCACCGCTGCCGGGCTCCAGCGGCGTTTCACCAGGTTGCGAATGGCGTGCCGGGCGTAGCGGAGGTCATTGTCATCCATGGGCCAGGCGTATTGCACGACGGCGGCGGTGGCGCCCTGGCCGGAGATGTGCACCGCCTCGGTGCCGCGGAGATACTGGCCGCCCACGGCCACGGTGAGCGTCGTGCCCCGCTGCCCGCCTGCGGGGTACACGTAGCCGATGTGGGGCGCCGGGCCCTGGGCCCGGGCGACCACGAGACAGGCCAGTGACGCCAGAATGACGACACGGCCGCGGTGCGGCCGGAGAGCACTGGGTGTGGGGTGCGTCATCACAGCGCCTCCCGCGAGTTCACAAGCTGGGGCCCGGGCGAGCGGGGCCGACAGATGGGGCGTAGCGAGCAGGTGCAGTGGGCTGCAGCAGACCCGACCGCTGCCCCATCCTCGCCTCGTCAGCGGTGCAATCGTGCTCGTCGCGGGATGGCATGGGACGGTCCTGCGGCCCGTCCGCGGACCGACGCCAATCCTGCGGATCGGCTTGGCGGGCTGGAAAGCCCGCCCCACCAACGGCCTGTGGCGCCATCCCGAATGCTTGCACCCCCCGGTCGATGGGGCGTCAGGTGCTGCGCCGCCGCATCGGGCTGCAAAGCCTGACTCAGCGGTCTTGGGGCCGGACTTGTCACATGATCTCCGTCAGGCGGCCGGCACCCTCCGCGGCCATTTCGTCGGGCGGCATGACCTTCAATTCCAGGCCGCGGGGATTGGGCAGCGGTCCGTCGGGGTCGATCCCCATCAGCGTACAGATGCTCCCCAGCAGATCGGCGGGGTACACCGGACGTTCGGCCACATGCTCGCCGGTGGCGTCGGACTCCCCCACCACCCGGCCGCCCTTGAACCCGCCGCCGGCCAGCATGGCGCAAAAACAGGCCCCGAAGTGGTTTCGGCCACCATTCCAGGGGGCCTCCCACTGCACCCGCGGCGTGCGCCCGAACTCCCCGCTCCACCAGACGATGGTGCTGTCCAGAAGACCGTGTTGCTCCAGGTCCGTGAGCAGTGTCGCCACGCCCCGGTCCATTTCCGGCAGCTTCCAGCGCATGGTCTCGAAATGCTGCTTGTGGGTGTCCCAGCCGCCGTAGTTGATGGTGACGTACGGCACCCCGGCGGCAATCAGGCGCCGGGCCATCAGGCACGACTGGCCGAAGGTGTTCCGGCCGTAGCGGTCGCGGAGCTCCTTGTCCTCCGTGGACAGGTCGAAGAGCTTGCTGCCGTCCCCGAGAATCATCTCGTAGGCCTTGTCCCGGCATTCCCCAAGCCTGGCAACCTGCGGATCTCCGGGGGTGAGCTGCTGAATCGTGTCCACGGAGGTCAGAAGCTCCCGGCGACTGCGCTGCTGAGCATCGGTGACGCCCTCGGCCACGACCCCCTCGACGATGAAGCGCGGCGCCGCCGGGTTGCCGCCCGTGGCAAAGGGCTTGTACATTGGCCCCAGGAAGCCGGCCTCGTCGAACCGCCCCTGGGGCTGAGTGAGCACCACGTAGGGCGGCACCAGGGCCCGGTAACCGTGCTCGTAACCCTTGAACTTCGACACCAGGGCGCCCAGTGCCGGATAGACCAGGCGCTCGCCCGGCCGGTGCCCTGTCTGAACGAGGTACGCCGCCGTCTCGTGCCCGTTGTTCCCGTGGGTCATGCTGCGGATGATGGAATACTTGTCCGCCATCTGCGCAAGCTGGGGCATGAGTTGGCCGATGCGGATGCCCGGCACATTGGTCTCGATGGGCTTGCTCAGTGGCCCGCAGTAGTCGTACCCGGCCTCCGGTTTGGGGTCGAATGTGTCCAGGTGGCACGGGCCGCCCCACAGCCAGATTTGGATAACGGCCTTCGCCTTCGCCGGCGAGGCCGCGGAGGGTGTGGCCGCGGGCTGGGCAAAGCTCAGGCAGTGGTCCAGCAGCAGCAGCCCGCCGGCTCCCACGGCCATGCGTCTGAGCGCCTCGCGCCGGGTGATGAGCTCAGGGTATCGGTCGTCTCTCATGCCAACTTACCGCCTATCGGTCATTGGTCGTGCTCTCCTCCCCCCACTGTTGGGGCAAGAGCAGGCCGGGGGGTGAGACGCCGGCAGTTCCGGGTACGGCCACGGCGATCCCCTCAGTGCCGGTACAGGAACTCCGTGGAGTTGATCAGGGCCCAGGCCAGGTCTCTCGCCGCCGCGCCGGGGGCGATGTCCGGCGTCTGCCAGTACCTCCGCGCCGCATCCTCCTCGGTCGTCGTCGGGTATCTCGAGAGCAGCAGCAGATAGGTCTCACGGATCAGCCGGGTGCGATCCCCCGCGGCCCGGCGGGCGATGGCGCGTAGCCTGGGGCTTCTCTGGATCGCCCGTTGCACATCGCTGGAGTTCAGAAGGTACAGCGCCTGGGCGTCGGAGGGCTCCAGATTACGCTCGGCCTGAAGGCCCGTGTCCCGCGGCGGGCGGCCGAACATCTCCAGGAACGAGCTGGTGATGCTGCCATCGGCCAAAGCGATGGTCCGCTGCTCGGCGGGGATGTACGTGAAGGGCTCCGGGATCGGGCTCACGTACCCCTCGCCCCTGTCGGCCACCCAGTGCAGCGCGTCCGCCAGCACCTCGGCATCGTGCCGCCGCAGGGGGTAGGCGCCGAACAGCGCGGCCACCCGGGGGGCGTCGCTGCGGGCGATGAAGGACTGCTGATAGGTGCGGGAGTTGAGGATCAGGCGATAGATGTGGCGCAGGTCGTAGCCCGAGGCCACCAGCTCTCTCTCCAGATACGCCAGCAGCTCCGGGTTGGAGGGCGGGTTGTCGGGGCGGATGTCATCGGGCTCGTGGATGATCCCACGTCCCATGAGCCACGACCAGATGCGATTGACCGCGTTTTGGGCGAACCAGCGATTATCGGTCGCCAGCAGCCAGTCGGCGAAGGCCACCCGGGGGTCGTCGTCGGGCGCCACGGTGACGGGCGACCCGTCGGGCAAAGTGCCCTCGAAGGGCGCCATCGTCTCGAGGTCCGGGTGGACGATCTCTTCCTTCCATTCGCCGGTCTTCTTGTAGCAGAGCCGCGAGAAGAACGCCGCCATGTCGGCGCGGCGCCCCTCATCCCAGCTCGCCAGACGCGTGCCCATGAAGGTCAGCGCCACCGCCTCGGCGATGGCCTGAGGCTCGCGGCCCTGCAGCGCGCGATAGAAGTTCACCGCCGGGACACGGAAGTTGCTGCCACTGGAGGTAAGCAGCTCGCGCACGAACTCATCGTACCTGCGGTTGTCCCGCATCGCGACGTAGATGAAGCGGTGGTAGGCCTGCACCGCATTGGGCCACAGGTTCACCGGGAACTCGGCCTTGACCCGCAGCAGGTCGCACCACCGAAGCGTTCGATAGTGAGCGAACTCCTCGCGCCCAAGCAGCGCCTCGATCAGCCGCGCCCGCTTGTCCGGCGCGGTGTCCTCCAAGAAGCGCCGAGTCTCCTCCGGCTCGGGCAGAGTGCCGATCACATCCACGTACGCGCGGCGGAGAAAGACCGCATCCGAACACGGATGGGCCGGCTGTAGGCCCTCGGCCTCCAGCGCCGCCCGGACTCGCGCATCCAGTTCCGTCTGTGGTACGCTCCAGTCGGCGGCCTCGAAGGCCGGCGCGATCTGGGCCCACGCGGGCAATTGGGGCAGGACCGTCACGAACACCGACAAGGCAAGCAGTTTGTGTCTCATGGGTATAGGGTCCGGCGCCTGGTTTGGAGGGTGGGCGCTGCCACTGTTCCCCCCATCAACGGCGCATCGCGGGGAATTGTTCCATGGACGAGCGGCCGGAAGCCGGGCCGCGGCCCGGGTGACAAGGGTCTCAGCGCCCCCGTGTCGAAACAGGCAGGGACGGGCACTGTCCCCAACCTATTCGTGCACCGGTAGCCCCTGTCCTGCCGGGTGGGGTACAGACGCCGATATCGGAACGTCACGTGCCCTGGCGTGTTCTCCCAGTCTGAAGGCTTGCAGTGCCGCACATGCCGGCCGGCTCAGGAGGCCATCGATGAGACCATCGTGCATAGCCCCGGTGCTCGTGGGTGTACTGCTAACGATCGCCTTGGGCGCCTGGGCTCAGGAGCGCCCGACCTGGAAGATGGACGCCTCGGGCCTGGTGCGCATCATGCAGGGCGACCAGTCCCTGGCGGCCATTGAGCTCAACGCCCACGGGCCCAACTGGAAACATGCTCCGCAGCAGAGCGCTACCGCGCAGGTAACCGAGATGCCCGGCGGCGGCAACCGTGTGGTCGGGACGCTCCCGATCCCCGAGACCGAGGGTGGGACGATCCGCTTCGTCCAGGTTCTGCGCCCCCTTCCGGGAGGCTTCGAGCTGGAGTACGACCTGGTAATGGACGGGGACATGCGGCTCAACGGGGTTCAGGTCTCGCTGGGTCTGTCCGTGGCTCAGTACGCCGGGACGCAAGTGATGATCCTGCGGCCGGACCAGGACCCCGAAGTACGCGAGCTGCCCATCGAGCAGAAGGGCAACTTCCAGATCTGGCGCGGAGACGGAGCGACGCTGGAGGTGGCCACGGGCACACCACAGGCGATGGTCCTCCAGTTCCGGGCGGCGGCCGACGTGGTCATCCAGGACCTCCGCTCGTGGGATCAGGACCTCTTCGAGGTCCGCTTCCCGGCCATCATGGAGGAGCCGCCCAGACAGGTGTTCGCCGACGACCGCCTGCACCTGGACTTCACCGTGACCTTCCCCGAGCCGGCGAAGATACCGGCTGAGGAGCCGGATGAAGTGGAAGCCGACTAGATGCCTATGTGCACCGACTTCTGCACAGATGAATCAAGTTCTGGGGTCGCGATCACGCCGTTCGTGAACGCGTAGGTCGGGCTTTCCAGCCCGACTCGGCGAGCCGGAAGGCTCGCCGCCGGGCCGTGTCGCCGCCCCCGGAGCAACCTCTGTGCCGTGCTCGTCGGTTTGAGGCGAAGCTTCGCTAGGTGCCTACACGGACGCACCTCTTGACGTCACGTGCAAGTTCCGCGGGCGCAGCCCGGCCGTTCGCAGCCGTCCCGCAGGGCGGGATCGCCGCCTGGCCGTGGCACCCACCCGAGGCGATCCTCCGTGGCGTGCTCCTCGGTTTGAGGCGGAGCTTCGCCAGAAGGCTCGGGGGCCGACGCGGTCTTGCGCCCCGGCGCCGATGTCGCGAGAGCCGCCGGGGCGGAGGAGCCCGCCATATGGCGGGGCTGTTCCGGGCCGTGGCCTTGAGGCGCTATCGACCCACCCTCCGGGGTGGTTGTATGGATGAGACTCATGTCTGAAGACGACTTCATTGGCGCCGAGTACGGCGATGAAGACTTTGATGACGACCCTGCCCAGGAGCCACTCGGTGGGCCCAGGCTGACCGAGGAAGAGCAGGTCGCCCAAGAAGACCTCAACAATCGCGACCACAATCGGCACCTGCGGGCCATCGCCGACCGTGTGGCGGCGGCGATGGCGAAGGTCCCGGGCGTGGAGCGCATCGTGCTCTTCGGCTCGGTGGCCCGGCCCCCTGTCATGACGGCGCCGTATCAGCGGCGACTGCGCAGCTACGGCGATGTCACACGCCGCTGCGACGATGTGGACCTCGCCGTGTGGGTAAGCGACCTTCCGGCTCTCGGGGCCCTGCAGCGCGCACGCAACAAGACCCCCGGCGAGTACCTGCGGGAGACTGATTACGGCATCGCCAACCACCAGATCGATGTCTTCATCATGGAGCCCGGCACCAATCGGTATCTGGGCCGCCTGTGTGTGTTCAGCAAGTGCCCCAATGAGAAGACCGAGTGCATGGTTCCGGATTGTGGGAAGGTCAAGCACCTGCAACAGCACTCCGACTTCACTCTGGAGCCCGACGCGCTGGCGCCCGACAAGTCCTCGGTCCTCTTCGACCGCACCCCCGCGACCGGAGTACCCCGGTCGAAGAGCGAAGGGAGCGCTCAGGCGATGCGGGATAGGCCCAATGTCTTGCTGATCTGTACGGACCACTGGGGCGAGATGTACACCCGCCCCGCCGGGCACCCGGTGGTGATGACCCCGACCCTCGATCAGCTCTGCCGCAGCGGCGTACGCTATACCCGGGCCTACTCCGCCTGCCCCTCCTGCATTCCGGCCAGGAAGAGCCTGACCACCGGGATGACCGCCCGCAAGCATGGCGACCGCGTGTACACCGATGGGGTGCAGTGGCCCCAGGTACCCACCTTGGCCCAATGCTTCCGGGATGCCGGGTACCAGGCCTACTGCGTGGGCAAGCTCCATGTCTGGCCGCAGCGCGACCGTCTGGGGTTTGATGATGTCCTTCTCGAGGAGCAGGGCCGGCATCAGCACCGTGCCATTCCCGACGGCGTTGCGGATGACTGGGAGCTGTTTCTCCAGGATCAGGGCTTCGCGGGCCAGGAGTACGCCGGTGGCATGACCCAAAACGACTTCGTCGCTCGCCCCTGGCACCTGCCGGAGTACACCCATCCCATCAACTGGGCGGCCCGGGAGATGTGCCGGACCATCCGCCGCCGCGATCCCCGCAGGCCCGGCTTCTGGTACCTGTCCTTCTCCGCCCCCCACCCGCCGCTATGGCCTTTGCGGGAGTACCTGGACATGTACGCCCATGCCGACATCGACATGCCCGTGATCGGCGAGTGGGCCCGGCGGTTCGAGGACCTCCCGCTGCACATGCAGGAGCGGACCTATCCCACCGGGCTGCACACCGCTTTGGCCCACGAGGTCCGTCTGGCCCGGCAGGCCTATTACGCCACCCTCACCCACATCGACCACCAGATCCGTGTGGTCATCGGATACCTGCGGGAGGCCGGACTGCTGGACAACACCATCATCGTCTTCACCTCGGACCACGGCCACATGCTGGGCGACCACAATATGTGGGCGATGACCCCCTTCTACGAGCCCTCGGCCCACATCCCGCTGTTCATCGTCCCCACCAGGGGCGACCAGCGCCTGCGCCCCGGCACCGAGGACGACCGCCTCGCGGAGTTCGGCGACCTGATGCCCACATTACTGGATCTGGCGGGTATCCGCATTCCGGACCATGTGAACCAGCTCTCCATGCTCGGGCAAAAGAGGCGCAACTATCTGTACGGTGAGCACGGCGAGGGCTATGCCGCCCAGCGGATGATCCTGCGCGGAAAGTACAAGCTGATCTATGCCGCCGCCGGAGGCATCGTCCAGCTCTTCGACCTCGAGGCCGATCCGCGCGAGACCGAGGACCTCGCCCGCGACCCTGCCTTCGCCGACGAGGTGCAGGAGCTGTTGGAGCTGCTGGCTTCCGAGAGCTACGGCAATGACAGCGAGTGGGTCAAGGACGGGAGGGTGGTGGGCCTGCCGCACAGGGACTTCGTCCCGGGAGACATTCGCCACCTGCAGGGCCAGAGGGGCTTGCGGTTCCTATAGGGAAACCGCCGCCGGTACCAAAGACACCACGAGACCCGGCCGACCGGCCGGGTCTCGTGGTGTCTTCATGCCGCGTCTTCACCACCGTCGAGTGACGCTACTTGTTCCACGTCCAGAGTGTCGTTCCGGGCCCGAACTTATCGCGCTTCTCCCATTTCGCGTGCCCATCCAGATAGCCCACATTGGCCCCATCATTGTGCCGGCAGTCCACTGAGCCACACAGATTGTAGCCCGCCGGCTTGTTGCCCCAGTAGGTCGTGTCCCCATTGCCCGGGTAGTTGCAGTTGGCCCGGGAGTCGCCGAAGATGCCCGTCTCCGCGGGTTTGGTGATCTTGGCCATGGGCCGGCCACCGGTGCTGTAGCAGCCATCGCCATCGCTGGGACCACCGTTGTACAGCGTGTAGTTGATGCCGTAGCTGAAGGTCGCCGCCGGCTCGCTGGGGCACTTCATGATCTGGAGATTCTTCACATAAGGTTGAATGCGTCCGTTGGTCTCATGCCACCAACCGTGTGAGCCGCTGCTTCTCGAGCAGATGTAACCCGGCATGATGATCTCGTCATAGTCCTGGGAGTACATCATGGCTCCCAGTGTCAACTGCTTTATGTTGCTCAGGCAACTGGCCTGCCGCGCCTTTTCTCTGGCGCGCGCAAACACCGGGAACAGGATCGCCGCCAGGATGGCGATGATCGCAATTACGACCAAGAGCTCAATCAGGGTGAATCCCTTCTGCATCGCAGACGCCTCCCAACTAGTATAAAATCACCTCAAGACCAATCATTCAACATGAAGTGCCTCTCATCCTTCCGTCATCTGTCCCAGTCCCGATTCTGGTGACGATGATGTCCCGGCGCCTGCCGCGACGCGATGCGACTCGCCGGCGCCACTCCTGAAGCCTGGTCCGTGGGCACTGAGGGTACGGGGAAACGGCAGAGGAGAGCATTCGGCACCCGTGGTGGCAGGGGGGATTGTAGGCTCTCGGGTGGACGACGGGAGCGCGACGTTGGGTGGCGCGCTGTGTTCAGTCGAGGGGTTTCGCCGGGCTACTGTCCTGTCCGTCTTCCGGCCTGGCTATTGTCGCCAGCCATCTTTCCACACTCTCACGCAACTGATCGGGCAAATCCGGACGGGCGCTCAGGTCTAGGAAGAGCGCTCTGGCCCTTTCCGTCTCGCCGGCTTTGCAGTAGGCGACGGCGAGGTTGTGTTGCCAGGTGGCGTCGCGCTCCGGCTCCGGCACCGTGTGCGCCAGAGCAATCGCGTCGATGTGGCGCCCTTCCACAACCAGGCGCGCCATCCGTGACACCGGGGAGTAGCGGAGCTTGAACGCCGCGAGGACCAGCACCAGCACGACGAGGACGGCCAGCACCACCATGGCGCCCCGCACCACCCAGGGCTCGGGATCGAGCCCGTGTTGCTTGAGCAGTTGGCTCCCGCCCGCCGCCGCGCCCACCAGCAGCGCGATCAGGACGGAGGCGCGCTCCGTCTTGTCACCTCGCAGACGTCCCCGCGCCCGCAGCGTCAGGTGGACCACCAGGCCCACCAGCACCAGCCCCACTCCCACACACAGCAGCACGGTGGTGAAGGCCGGCCCGCCCTCCGTCAGCGGCCGGCGCCACTGGGGCTCGGGCAGCACGCTGAATACACACAGCGCGCAGCCGAAGGCGTAGGGCAAAGCAAACGCCCACGATACGTCCTTCTCAGCCCTGTCCGCGGGGGCGCGGCGACCGCCGAGAACCACCCAGGCGACGAGCACGGCCACCGCCACTGTGGCGGCAAGCAGCGTGCCTGTGATGTGCGTGGCATTTGTGGGCATGAGCCTCTTCCCTGCCGTGGAGCTGCCGTCTCCGTCGCCGTCCCTGGAACCCGCTTCGCCGTCTCGCCGTTCGGCGTCGCCGTTTCCGTCGTGGCCACCTTTCGCCCCCGCAGTGCGACACCTACGGCTTAGCCAGCACTCCGATCTCCGCCGCGCCCGCCCACGGCTTGCCGTTTGGCGACGCCAGCGCGACGAAGCGGATGAACCGCGCCGAGACCGGAGCGGCGAAGGCCACCTCCTGCTCCACCGGGTTGTTCAGGACATTGCCGAGCTCCCCGGCCGCCACCGGCTCGCCCCATTCTGTGCCATCGGCGCTGGCGTACACCTCATACCGAGCCACCAGCCCACCGTCCTTGCCGTCCTGGCGGGGCAGGTAGGTGAAGCCTGTGAGCCGCAGCTCCTCGCTCAGGTCGATCACGATCTCATGAGGGTAGTCCGGGCTCTCCGCGCCCCACTGCGTGTGCCAGAAGCTCGCCGCATCGTCGTCGATCGCATTGGCCGCCCGATTGTGCGCCGCCTCGCTCTCCTCGCTGTCGACGGACACCACGCGCCAGTTGGTCTTCGCCGGACCGAATCGCCGCCGGCTCTGCGCGCTTTGCCCCGTGATGATGACCCCCTCTCCCGGCACCGCCAGGGCCCGCACCAGGCCGCCGGAAAGCAACGCAAAGGGCGCCGTGTACAGCGGCGAGTCCGCGGTGGGCTCCGAACCGTCGAGAGTGTAGCGGATCTGCACCCCCCGCCCGGCGCCGAGGCTCACCATCCCCGCCTTGTCCCGGCCGATCGTGGGGGCCTGCAGCACCACCGGCGCCCGGAACAGCCCGAAGCTCGCCAGCGTCGGGCACAGGCGGCTATCCTCGATCCGCACCCGCACGCGCTGCGTGGTGACCTCCGGGAACCGCAGCAGCCGCTTGTAGCCGATAGTCGTGGACCGCGCGATCTCCTGCCAGCCACCGTCGACCCAGGCCTCGAGAGCAAAGCGCTCCACTCGCTGCCCCACGGTGATCTGCTCCTGGAGCATGGCCACGCTGAACCGGAAGGGCCGCCCGAGGTCGAGGGTGAGGGCGGCCGCCGTGACCCCGTCGTCGGTGGACCAGTATGTGTCGGGGTCGCCATCCACGGCCGCCGAGGGACCGAAGGCTTCGTCCCCGCCGCGGACACGGTCGGCGGAGGCAACCGCCCCGCGGGCCAGGTCCTCTCCAAAGGTAGCCCGCAGCACCTGGCCCAGCTTTTTGAGGCGCTGCACGTCGTTTTCATGAATCAGGCCCCGGCGATCGGGAGGCAGATTCAGCAGGAACTGGGCGTTGCCCCCCACCGAGCCGTAGTAGATGTCCAGCAGGTGCTCCAGCGACTTGACTTGCCCGTCCTGAGCGGCGTGATAGAACCAGCCGGGACGGATGGAGGTATTTACCTGTGCCGGGTACCAGGTGAGCCGGCCGCCACGTCGGGCCGCCTGCAGCACCAGCTCCCGGGAGCCGGGCTCCTCCGCTGTCGCGCTGGAGCCCTCCGGCCAGACGCTCCATTCGCTCTGCCGCGTATGGCCCGCCTCATTGCCGCACCAGCGCACATCGGGCCCGCACACCGAGATGCAGGCATCGGGCTGCAGCCCGCGGATGGTGGCGTAGAAGGCCCCCCAGTCGTACTCCTGGCGCTTCCCGTTGGGGCCCTCGCCGCAGGCGCCGTCGAACCAGACCTCGGAGATCTCCCCATACCCGGTGAGCAGCTCGCGGAGTTGGTTGACGAAATACTCATTGTACCGGGGCGAGTCGCCGTAGCAGGGCTCGTGCCGATCCCAGGGAGAGAGGTAGATGCCCAGCTTGACACCGCCCTCCCGACAGGCCTCGGCGACCTCCCGCACCACATCGCCCTTTCCATCCCGCCAGGGGCTGCTCTTGACCGAATGGTCTGTGTACTTGCTGGGCCACAGGCAGAAGCCGTCGTGGTGCTTGGCGGTGAGGATCAACTCCGTCATTCCGGCGGCTTTGATGGCCGCCACCCACTGGCGGGCGTCGAGCTGGGTCGGGAAGAACAGCGCGGGGTCCTCGGTGCCATCGCCCCACTCGCGGTCGGTGAAGGTGTTCATCCCGAAGTGGATGAAGGCGGTGAACTCGAGCTTCTGCCAGGCGAGTTGGCGTGGTGTCGGGACAATCCGGGCGGCCTTTGCCATGACCTCCTCCGGCGTGTCGTCGGGACTGAGTTGCACGGAAGAGGCGCCGTCGGCGATGGCAAGGGCACTGAGGCCCCAGAGCGCGATGGCTGTGAAGACGGTGACGAGACTGGCATTCATGGCTGTTCTCCGGTCTGTGCAGATGGATGTATGGCGCATAGGGTGAGCACGAGCGAGACGCCCGCGCTCCCAGGAACGGCGACCGGCCGTTTTCCCCTCTCCAAGCGCCCGTCGTGTGGGCGCGTGAAGGGGCCGGGGGTGAGGACGCCGTCAACGCAGTTGGTCGTCACTCGCCCCGCGCGGCTCTCGACGGCAGACGGCCACCGGCATGCGGGCGAGACGCCCGCGCTCCCAGGAACGGCGACCGGCCGTTCCCCCCGCTCCGAGCGCCCGTCGTGTGGGCGCGTGAAGGAGATGGGCCGGGGGTGAGGATGCCGTGCACCCCTCCTTCAGAACACTCTTGCCCCACTCGCCAGAGCGCGATAGCTGTTGTGCCGTGCCGGCAGGTACGCTCCCCGTGCCGCCTCCTGCAGCTCCGGGATTGTCTCCAGCTCTCCGGCCAGGTACTCGCCCAGCCGCCGCTCCAGCTCCCGGTAACGCGCCGCCTGGCCCGCGAAGCGGATCTGAATGACCTCCAGGCCGAAGGGTTGGCAGCAGGCCAGCCAGCGGCGTCGGAAGGAGGCCGCAAGATCGTCGATGAGAGGCACGATCTCGGCGGCGCCCTCCCGCACGGCCTGTAGCCCCGCGCGGTTCCTGCTCTGATAGGCCTCGAAAAGCCCGGCCGCCAGAGCGGTCTTCTCCGCCATGAACCGCGCCACCAGCGCCGCGTGCCCCAGATCTCCGGCGCTGGTGTCGGTCTCGTACCCGTCGAGATCGGCGGCGACCGCCCGATAGTGCGCCTCAGCTTCCCGCAGGGCGTCCGTGCCCTCCCTGGCTACGTGGCGCAGGTACAGGGCCTGCAGAGGATCGTCCCACAGCACGCTGCAGGCCTGGAGGCAGTTGTTGAGTCTGGATGCGGTGCGGTGGGCCGAGAGGTCTGAGCCGCAGACGGCCGCGAAACGGCGGGCCAGGGCCTCTTCGTCCACCGTCCCATCGCCGTGGCACATCTCGGCCACCAGCGTCAGCCCCGCAAGCGAGGAGTCCACATCCCAGAAGGCCCCGTCATCCGACCAGAGGGTGAAGGTCATCTCCGCGAGGCCTTCCTGCCGGCAAGCCGCCACACAGGCCCCGGCGAACTGCTCCGTCCGGCGCCAGTCGTGCCAGGGCGTGGGCCAGCTCCACACGCCTGAGGCCATCACCGGCTCGTAGCCCAGGGCCCGGTGCTGGGCGATGCGGTTCACGTAGTGGTCCACGTCCGGGCTGTAGTAGTCCCAGTAGACCAGGTCGATGTCCTCGGGAAGGGCTCGCCGGACCTCCTCGGGGATCCGACTGTTGGGGTCGTAGTGTGTGCCGCCACCCGCCAGGCGGAAGAGTACGTCAGACCACACCATGGGCCGCAACCCGTGCCGGCGGCAAGCCTCGGCCACGAGCCTCAGATGCTCGGTGTAGATCTCCAGACCGGGACGATAGCCGTGGAGGTCGAGATAGCGCCCGCGGCCCAGATCATAGGTCTCATCCATCCCCACATGCAGGCGCCGGCTGCGGCAGGCCTCGGCCCAGAAGCCCACCATCTTGTCTATCAGCTCCGCCGCGGCCGGGTCGCCCACCAGTAGCGTGTGCTCCGTGTCCCGCAGCGCCGCATAGGGCGGCCATTTGAGCACCTGCTCCAGATGCCCCAGAGCCTGGATGCTCCCCACCATCTCGATGCCCAGGTCCGCCGCGTAGGCGTCCAGGTCCGCCATCTCTTCCGGAGTGTACGCTCCCCTCCCGTAACCGAAGCACGGCTCATCGGGCAGGCGGTAGCCGCCCTCGGTGTAGACCATGGCGGTGTCGAAGCCCAGCAGGGCCAGACGCCGCAGCCACTTGCGCAGGTGGGTCGAGGTCACGGTGGCATTGTGGCCGCAGTCCAGGAGGATGCCCAGAGTAGAGAAGGCGGGTCGCGAGCCGGCATCCTCGATCCCGGCCAGAAGCGACCCCAACGCCCGCCCCGCCTGGGAGAGACGACCGAAGCGCACGGTGACACGCCCCCCGTCGCGGTCGATCCCGTAGCCCTCGCGATCGGGCTCGTGGAGCAAGCAAAGGGTCGCCTCGGCCTCGTCGCCCTCGCGGAACGGGTACTCCTCGGCCAGGGAGCGCAGCAGCGCGGCCGCCTGGGGCGAGGTGGCTTCGGGGGTCCAGGTCCAGACCGGCTCTTGAGGGATGCTCATGGTCACTCCTTGGGGCCTCCCAGCCGCCGGACCGTCTCGGCAACCGGCGACACCCTGGGGTCTCCGGGCTTCGCGGTGGCCCGCTGCTGGGCGATAGTGCGGTGCAGCTCATGGCAGGCGGTGGCGTAGTCCAGACCCGAGAGCTCGGCCACCAACCGGGTTCCGCGGTCGATGAGCTTCTTGTTGGAGGTCTCGACGTTTGCCATCCAGTTGCTGACCAGGCGCCCCAGCTTGCCCATGGTGGCGGTGGAGACGGTGTTGAGCACCAGCTTGGCCGCCAGACGGTCCCACAGCGCCAGCGGTGTGGAGCTCAGTCGGCACGGGACGTGCAGAGTCTCCTCGGCTCCGGCGACGGCACCGGGAGCGTCGCCGATCACTGTGGCCAGACGGCGCCTGAAGGGCTCGGCGGCCCTGGCGAAGGCCTCGCTCCAATCGGCGCGGCCCAGCTCGGAGGCGACGATGACCGCCATCGCCGCATTGGGCTCAGCCTCCGTCCGCGACGGGTCTGCCTCGGCGCCGATGAGGAACTTCATCAGCTCCTGCCGGCCCAGGAGCGGCGGATTGTCGCTGATCCTGTCCGACGCCCCCAGCGTCCGGTACAAGGACGGCTCCCACTCCAGACACCTCGGCTCTCGCCCCAGCACGGTAAGCCAGGCCTCCGGCGTCGGTCGCAGCGGGTCCTTGACGAAGGCCCATGAGGGCTGGGAGACCCGGTCATCACACTTGCGGAACGGCGGGAGCATGAAGGTCGGGGCCCGCTCCGTGGTGTCGGTAAAGATGTCCAGCAGGCAGTCGCCGGCGTAGTAGGTGATCAGTCCCTCGGCGGCGTACAGCTCATGCTCCAGGTCGATCCAGGCCACCATCGCCGCCACTGCCTCGGCGCCGGCCAGGTCCGCGAGCAGCGCCTCGAACCGGGCGGCGCCGTCTGTGGGCCTGAGCCACTCGGCGGGCAGCGAGGAGAGCACCTGAGCCGGCAGCACCGCGGGCAGAATGCGGATCAGGGCCGCCTCCAGGGCGGCGCCCACGATCAGCAACTCGCCGGTGGTGGCCTGCATCCGGGTGGAGCCCGTCAATGCCATCGGGCCCGAGGCGATGTCCAGCACGGTCACCCGGGGGTCGTCGATCACCTCTTTCGACCGGGCGATGTGCTCCGAGAGAATGGCGGCCGGGTTGTTGAACACGAAGAAGGTCGACAGTCCCCGGTCGTTGGATTCCATGATCGTCCCGATCACCGAGGAGGTCTCGCCGCCCTCACTGATGGCCACGAGGACGTCTCCCGCCGAGAGCCCGGCCTCGATCACCTGCCGACGCCCGAAGGAGGTGTAGTCCTCGTAGCCCTCCACGGAGCGGATGAGGGCGTAGTCGCCGCCGGTCATGATGCTGCACAGCCGGTCCGCCATCTGAGTCGCGACCGCGGCGGCCGCAGGGCTATTGCGTGCCAGGTCGCGCCAGAACCAGCGCCACATGGCCTCGAGCTGGATGCTGAGCCGTCCCGTGGCGCCACAGCCGGAGAAGCACACGCGCCCGCCGGAGGTGACGGTCTTGGCCAGAGTCGTCACCAGCCGCTCCCACTCAGGCCCGCCCAGCACCCGCCGGGCAACGGCCGCCACATCCTCGTCCACCGCCCGGAGCATCCGCACCCCGGCGGTGCAGTCTTTCTGCAAGGTCTCCGCCAGGCCCCGGGTCTTGGGGTGCGACTGCTCGGTGGGGAGCATCCCAAGATGGAACTGGGTCTCCTGAGTCAGGAAATGCTCGGCTTCACGGCGATAGTCTTCCACGGTATCACTTCCTCGGAGGTTGGCTTGGACAACGGGATGTATCTGCCGGTCGCCGGCTCGGGGGGGAACATCAGAGCGTGGGTCGGCCGTTCCATCAGAAGCGGCCTCTCGCCCTGCGTGAGCTCTCGGCCCCAGGCGCCCTACATTACCCTTCCCTGCGTCCGCGCGGTCCGGCAGGACCGCGCGGGGCCGGTTGTGGCTCCGCGCAGGACGGGTCGCGCGGATCACCGGTGGCGTGCGCCCGCGCGCACTGTTTCCCGAGCGACAGCCTTCTCGGTCTCCTCACGGATGACGTCCCAGTCCTCCGCAGCGCCGGGATCGGCGTACTCGTGCAGGATGCCCGCCAGATTGGCGACGCGCCGGAGCGGGCGGAGGGTGATCGCGTCGTCTCCGACGATGATCTCCACATCGGAGCCCGGAGCAATGCCCAGTGTCCGACGGGCCGCCGCCGGGAGAGTTATCTGCCCCCTGCTAGAAACGCGTGCAATCACCGGACACCACCTCCTTGTCCGACACGGTACCGATTGTCCGACGCGCGGGGAATCTCTGATCCAAGGCTGCACGCGGCCCCCACTCAGAGTTCCGCCGGCACCGTCCACGCGGCCGTGCCGCTCGCTCTCCCCGCTCAGTTTCCCTCCTCGCCACCGTGACTCCTCGTCACCCTTGCCTCTCCGCCTGCACGTGCTCCCGGAACTCCTCCACCATCGTCTCCAAATCCGTCCCGTACACCTCGCGGAATGCCCTGTGCTGGTCGCCGTCGCCCATCAACGCTCTGGCGTACTCCCAGAAGCGTGCTTGCCCCCTGCTGTCGATCAGGTACTCCACCAGGCAGGCGAACTCGGAGTAGATAAAGGGCAATGGGTTCTCGACATTCAGCTCCAGATCATCCCCGGCTTTCGTCTGGTACGCGGTGGGAGGCATGAAGTTGCCCTCCCGAATCAGGCGGTAGGTCTTGTCCCTGCTGGGATACGCGCCGGTGCCCCTCTGGTCGGCGGTGTATGTCGCGATGCCCTCCAGCAGCCACTTCGGGTAGCGCATCGAGCGTAACACCCCCATCTGCTGGAAGATGAGCACATGCGAAAACTCGTGGCGTAGGTAGGTGGTGAGCGAGATGGTGCCCTCTTCGGCGTCCCTCACCGCCCGCGGCGACATGACGACGGTGCCGTTGTAGAAGGCGCAAAAGCGTGCCCTCGAGGGCGAAAGCCGCCGGTAGCATTCATCATCGCCGAACACGAGAAGCCGGGGCTTGCCGGTGAAGCGCATACCGTGGCAGGTCTCGACGACCGGTGCCAGCGCATCCACCTCCTCGTACCGGTCGAACTCGGCGCCGTCCTGCACGCAGACGACGACCGTCGCCAGCTCGTGGGTGGTGAAGCCCGGTGTGAAGGGACAATATGGAAACCACCTGCCGCACAGCAGGAGGTATGTCGGCACCGCGAGCAGAGCGAGCAGGGCGCCGAGGGCCCACCGTCTCACCCGGGCCCATTTCGTGGGCCGGGCCTTTTGCACCGCATCCGGCCTCGTCGCGATGGTCATTGCGATCTCCCTGGCGATATGGATCTACACCAACCGTCCGGCCCGCCCCCTGCCCTTTACGGGGCGGCTACCGCTGTGGTTGCGGCCTCAAGGGCCTCGCGCGGGAGAGCATCGGATGGGCGCTGTGTCGGCGGTGCATTTGCACATTCGGTGCTTGACTCTCTCTTCCAACTCGCGTAAACTTTCACAAATACGGACAGGGGGATTTCATTCCCCTGTCGGTGCGAATCCAGACCTGACCGCGAGGCTCATACCCGAGCGAGAAGGCGCGCATTGCGTGGGTCCATACCGTGTGACTATTCACACCCTCCTCGCATGCGCGCGGGAGGGTGCTTTTGCGTCAGGAGGTAGTTGATGACCAAACGTCTGGGCGTTGTCGGAGTCGTGGTAGAGGACCTCAGTGCCGCTGAGGAGGTCAATGCCGTGCTCCATGAGTACGCCCACCTCCTGGTCGGCCGCATGGGCATACCGTACCGCGAGCGTGGCCTGTCGGTGATCTCGCTGATCGTCGACGGCGAGGCCGATCAGATCAGTGCGCTCACCGGGAGACTGGGTCGGGTTCGTCATGTTGCCGTCAAGACGGCGCTGACCAGGGAACTGCCGTAGAGCCGCAGGGCCGCCCGTGCCGGGCTTTCCCCTCACATTATGCATGAACACACTGGGGCCGCATCTCGCCATTCCCGCGTCGGGAA
>CAYRFY010000040.1:0-22045 GCA_964423635.1 uncultured Armatimonadia bacterium
CTGCGCCCGCGAGATCGCCGACTTCCTGCTTTCCCGCCGCTCCCCGGCCACCGGGAACGCCCTGGCGGAGATGTACACCGAGGACTGGCGGCCGCTCCGCACGTCTCAGCGTGGGCGTGTCGACATCGGCCACCAGTTCGAATGGGCCTTCCTGCTGTCCTCCGCCGCTGAGCGTGGGTTCGGCGACCAGTACCTGCAGGCGGGGCGTGACCTGCTGGACGACGGCCTGCTCGTGGGCTATGACGCGAGAGAGGGCGGGGTCCACGCCGACGCCTCCCTGGAGGGTGAGGTCATCCGCCGCGACAAGGGCTGGTGGCAGCAGTGCGAGGCGGTGCGGGCCATGCTCCACTACGCCCTCGTCCGCGGCCGAGAAGACCTCTGGGAGCCGCTGCAGGGGATGATGCGCTTCATCCTGCGTGAGATGGTAGACCCGGAGTACGGCGGCTGGTACGCCGGGCCGGGCCTGGAGAAGGGCAACGTGTGGAAGATCGACTACCATGTGGTGGGGATGTGCGCGGAGGCCATCCGGCTGCAGGAGCCGGCCGGGGATCCATCATGAGCCTCCCGGTCATCCTGCTCCACGGCTTTGGCTGTGACAGCCGGTTCTGGAGACCCCAGACGGCGGCGCTCACCGCCCTGGGCTACGCCGTCTTCTCCCCCGACTTGCCGTACCACGGAGGGCCAAAGGAGGGAGTGCAGCGCTCCCTGCAGGGCCTGGCCGCGTATGTCGCCGCTTTCCTGAACGAGGGTCCGGCGGTGCTGGTGGGCCACTCCCTGGGCGGGATGATCGCCCTGCAGGTCGCCCACGACCATCCGCAGCGAGTCGCGGCCCTCGCCCTGATGGACGCATTCCCCTCGCTGGAGCTCAATTCCACCTACTTGCCGGGGATGTACGCCGATGGCATGGACCGGCAATTGCGAAGCTGGATCGAGCAGACGCGGGCAGAGATCATCGGCCACATGACTCAGGCCGTCTACCACGAGATCTGGCCTTCGGTAGCCGGCTTCGACGCCCGTCCGTGGCTGGCAGAGATCCACTGCCCGGTACTGGGCGTATACGGCGGCCGCGGCCGGTATGGGGTGGCAGACGAGGATACCCTCCGCAGAGACCTGCGGCTCAGCGACATCGCCGGGCCCGTAAGGGTGCGGGTAGTCCCCGGCGCCGGGCATTTCGTGAACCTGGAGCAGCCGCAGCCGGTGAACGAGGCGCTGGTGGAGTGGATGGGGGGGAGGTGAGGGCGGCGCCGCGGGCCACGTTCCCGATCGAGCCCGATGTTCGGTGCCGGGCGCTATGCCTCATGTCGGCACCTGTCATTGCTGAGATTACGGGGTCCAGGGGACGGGTCCCCTGGCGGGGTCTGGGGCAGAGCCCCGGGGTGTCACGCCGTTTTCCGTGCGTCGTCGTGCCGTCAGGGGATCCTCCGAATACCTCCTTCTCCCGTCTTCTGCAAGGACTCTCACCGCCCCCGCGCGAAGGTACGTGCTTGGCGTGTGTCGTCTGCGCGCCTGCTCTCCACGGAGGCCGAAGGAGGAGCGAGCATGGGATTGGACATCGTTGAGGTGGTCATGGCCCTTGAGGACGAGTTCGACGTCGAGATCCCCGAGGATGACTTCGGGGTGCTCTACGACCGGCCGCTGAGCGCGACGCGGGAGTACATCCGGGCCAGGTGGCCCTATGGTTGCGAGCCGCCCGCGATCGACCGGTGCCGCACCCAGCAAGCGTTCTACTTCCTGCGAGGCTGGGCGCGCGACCGGGGCCTTGAGGGTGCGCGGGGGCTGCGCCCGGACGACGCAGTCTTTGGTCGCATCACACCGCGGCGGTGGGGCGCGTTGGCCCGGGATCTGACCGCCGCCACCGGCGAGCGTGTCATCCCGGACGCGGTGAGGAACCTGCTGCGGATGCCCGTCGCCCTGCCGGCGAGCCCGGCGACCTTCGGAGCCATCGCAGAAGCCATCGCGGACTGCGGCCAGTTGATCCCCAATGCTCGCCCACCTCTGGGGCCGCATCCCGGAACGGAGTGGGAGCAGATGGTGCCCTACCGGGTACGCGAGATCGTGTCCCGCGAGCTGGTGATCCCCATGCACAAGGTCAGGTGGGACAGCCACTGGTACCGCGACCTCGGGGCGGGCTAACGCGCCCCCAAATGCGTTTGAGCCGACAGAAAGTGCCGAACCATCCGCCCCGGAAGGCACCTCGAGAGGTCCACCTCATGCCCACCACTCGCGCCCTGCTCCGTCTGGTGCTTGCCACCCTCTGCTGGCCCGCCCTCGCCCAGGAGCCCGCGCGGCTCCTTGACAGCATGGAAGACCCGTCCCTGTACACGCCCGCCCAGCCCGAGCTGGAGCACAAGTGGACGGGCCAGGTGGCCGTGGATCGCGATGACTACAAGGAGGGCGCCGGGAGTCTGAGGTTCTCGGTGCAGTCGGCCGGGAGCGGGGAGGAGAGCTATCCCCAGTGGGCGCGGTCGCTGGACCCGGCCGAAAACGACTGGAGCGGCTATCGCGCCCTGCGCTACTGGGTGAAGGTGAGCTCCGCCGACCCTGCGGTCAAGCAGAAGCTCATGTGCGTCGTGGTCTACAATGGGGACTCTCCCCTGCAGCAGTTCGTGCGGCACATGGTGCCCGTCGGGCGGTGGGTCCAGCTCTCCGACAGTCTGGTGACCTACAATCGCGACCGGGTGCGCGGCATCATCATCTACCTGTACGAGACGGAGCCATCGCGGCGTGATGACTACACATGGTGGGTGGACGGCATGGAGCTGGTACCGGCCCAGGAGGGGGAGACAGAGTTCGACACCCAGCTCGTCCGAGCTCCGACCCACCAGGTGCGCGAGCCGCTGCACGCCGTTGAGGCTCAGGGCGGCACGCGCCTGGAGTTGGACGACGCGGGACGCGTGGCGGGCCTGTCGGTGGGGGGCACTGCGCTTTGGCCCGTCGCGCAGCAGGTGGCGGCGCTCACCGGGCTGATGCTCCGCGATCACAAGACCGGTCCCCAGCCGCGGCCGCTCGAGGGCGAGATCACCTCGGAAGGTGGCACGATCCGGCAGCACCGGAGCTTCGAGGACGGTCTCTCCGTGGAGGCCGTCTTGCAGCCCGTGGACGACCGCATCGATGGACGGGTGACGGTGAAAGACACCGCTCCCGCCGATCGACCGCTGACCCTCTACTTCGCTCTCCCGGTGGATGCCACGGGATGGCGCTGGTGGGATGACATCGCCACAAGTCGCACCATCGAGGGCGCGGCGGACTTCTGCCACAATGCTTCGTACCCGCAAGGCGTTCGCTGGTCGGCCCACCCGTTCTCTTGTATCAGCAGCGATGCGGCGGCGCTGTCTCTGTCGGTCCCGCTTAGCCTGCCCCGGGTGCAGCGCACCGCCTACGACCCGCGTCTGAAGCTGCTGTACATGGCCTGGGACTTCTGCCTCACCCCGGCGGCCACAAAGCAGAATCAGACCGCGGTGTTCGAGTTCAGCCTGTACCCTTCCGACCCGACATGGGGTCTGCGCTCGACGGCGCAAAGGTACTATGCCCACTACCCCGAGGCCTTCGCAAGACGCATCCCGAAGGACGGGTCCTGGGGCTGCTGGGGCACCTACGAGGGCAATCCGCACGTGCCGGACCTGGGCTTCGCCTACCACTGGGGCCCCGACAGCCGCGGCAGCGGCGATGACGCAAAGAGCGTGCGGTTCGACAACGACAACGGGTACCTATCTTTGCCGTATATCGAGTTCACCAATATGCATGTGAGCATGGAGGGGTACGAGAAGGCCGACAACGACAGGATCATGGAGCGCGTGCACTGGATCGCCGACCCGACGCGGACCGAGCCGCTGGACAAGCTCAGCTACGTCTTCCCTTACGACGCGCGGTTGGGTCCCGACAAGGACGGCTGGATGCGCCGCACGTTCTCGGCCTATTTGGTTTCCCTGATCTACGATAACTCGGGACAGCTCTACGGCCGGGCGGACAAGAGCGAGTTCGGCCTGCTGGCGGCCAAGTACATCCCCTTCAACGCCGATCCGGACATCGAGGGTGGCGCGGGTGCTCTGTTTCTCCATGAATGGTGGCCCGCCATCGAGGAATACTACCAGAAGGCCGGGGTGAGGATCGACGGGTTCGGCTGGGACAACTTCTACGTCGGCGGCACCGCCTTCGACTACCGCAGGGAGCATTTCAGCGCCGCCGATGAGCCCCTGCTCTTCGATCCCCAGACTCTGCAGCCGGTAGTCCTCAAGGACATGGCCACCTTCGAGCTGCAACGCGAGGTGGTGGGCAGGCTGCGGGGCATGGGGCGGTATCTCATTGCCAACCAGTGCCGGGTGTCCATGGTCCCGGCCACCCTGCCGCTATTGGATGTGTTCGGGTACGAGTGGAACATCCAGGCGGTCGCCGCCTACGCCCGGGTCATGGCACGCCACAAACCGGTGTGCACGCTGCCCTGTGCGCCCGCGCACTACCAGGACCCCTTCGTGCGAGACCACTTGCTGCATGGCTTCTGGCCCGGAGGGTACTACGATACCGACAACGCCGACTACATCGCTCTGATGCGCAAGTACATCCCTATCGTGCGACGCCAAAGCGCCGCGGGCTGGGAGCCGATCACGCTGGCGTGGACGGGCGATGACAAGGTGGGGATCGAGCGCTTCGGCGGAGAAGAGGGCAACGAACTGCTCTTCAGCCTCAAGAACACCGGCGAAGCCCCGGCCCGGGTGACCGTGCGAGTGGACGAGAGCCTGCTGCAGCCGGGAGTGGCGTACTGGGTGCGCGAGTTGGTGACCGGTGCTGTCAACCGGTGCGGAGTTGGGCACGATGGCAAGCGAAGCGCCCACCGTGGCGCTGGATGCCCCGGCGGGCGAGGTGCTGGTGATAGAACTGGCGACCCGGTAGGGCCGCCGCGACGGGCCGAGGACCCGGACCTGCCCTCACTCTTCCGACTGCGCCCACACCTCCACGTCCGCCAGAGCCAGTTCATTCGTTCCCGGGGCCAGCACGAGACGCAGGCGGCTGAACTGCCCCTCCAGGGCGGTGGACAGCTCCTCCACGTCTTCGCCCACGTCAGCACCGGGGACCCGGGCCAACGGCACCCAGGTCTCGCCATCCATACTGCTGAGGTCCGGCAGGGCCCCGGAGTACCACAGGCGCAGGCGGCTGAGGCCGTGGGCTCGCGGCCAGAGAAACTCGATGCTCAGGCCGCCGGACAGCGCTCCGGCGCTCCAACGGTCCGCCCAGTCCGCCTCGCGGTACGGGGTCTCGGCGACACCGGCGCTCTTGAAGGGCCCCTGCGTCGCGCGGACCCGATTGGTGAGGTTGCCCGCCGAAAAGGGGATGAGGCCGGCTCCGACTGCCTCCGGGCTCAGGTCTGGGGCGACGCTGAGGCGGTAGCCCCGGTCATCCGACTGCGCCGCCGGATCGTTGCAGCCCAGGTACACTCCATTTTGGCAGCGCACGTAGGCATTGCCGGTGATGCAGATGTCCTCGGGTCTTTCCGCCTCCACCAGCGCCGAGTCGGGGAGCCGCAGGTCCCAGATGGGCAGGTCCATGGGAACATCCTGCGCGGCCAGCACCGACCGCCACCAGCCCACCCACTCGGCATCCTCGGTCACCGCGTCCGCGGCCAGCGGGTTGCTCCCAAACAGCACCACGCCGCCCTTCCCGAAGCCATGCATCGTCGCCGCCGCGCTCCCATCGGGGTAGGTGGCGATGGTCCTGGTGTCCGGCGCCCACGGCCGCAGTTCATACGCGTTGGCGTCGTAGGCGCGTTGGCGCCCCGAGATCGGCCAACTCGTCTTCATCTGCCGTTGAGTGCCGATCCGCCGGGGCCGCGCCCCCAGAAGACTCCTGGAGGGCAGCGGGCTACCCAGCGTATCCCTGCTGAGGCCCTCGGGGTCGCAGCAGATGAGCAGCCCTCCGGCGGAGACGAACTGCTCCAGAGACCGGAGTGTCTGCGGCCTCTCGTACCGGCAAAGCGGCAGGATGAGCGTCGACAACCCCTCCAGGCCGGCTTCGCCCCGGGCCAGGGCGAGGCTGTCGATCATGCGCGGCCAGGCCCGCAGGGTCGGGCCGAGCATGCTGTAGGCCGCCTGCACCGCCGTGTGGTCCATGACCCTGCCCCGGGCCATGGCGCTGGGGCTCGAGTAGAGGATGCCCACCTCGCTCCGAGCCGGTGTCCGCACGCGGTGAGTGCCCATCAGCTCCAGCAGGTTCTTCACGGTGGCCCAGCGCTCCGGCGCGCTGTATTGGTGGTGCGAGAGCTCCCTGTCCCCCCACTCCTCGGCGATCAGCATCTGCCCCTCGCCTCCGTTCTGGAGCACCTCCGAGTACCTTCTCTGCACCTCCCGGGGCGAAGGTGACCCCCCGTACATCGCGATTTGCGTGGCATTATGCACGGGTTTGCCCGTCATATCGGCATAGGACTTGGTGAGGAAGCCCACGTTGTGGGCATTGGCGCCCCTGCGTGCGGGGAGAGATTGGCCGGTGAAGATGTCCACGTAGCGGGACAGCTCGTGCCAGGGGAGAGGGTAGAGGATGTGGGCCTCGTCCGGTCCCAGCACCTGGGCGCCACAGCCGGACTGGGCGACCACCTGCGCAACGCGCCGGAAGGTGCGGCAGAGCTGGTCGCCGGCGAAGCTGCAGTAGGCGATCCAGCGGTAGGGGTTCGGATCGTCGGGCCCCTCGGGCAGACCGTGCACGCCGCCGCCGAATCGCTCCCGTACTTCGGCGTCCAGCTTTGTCCAGTAATCCGAGGTCCGCCGGCCGAGGGGCGGCAGGGCCAGCAGATACTGGCCGAAGGCCTCGTCCTCGACGAAGATGTACGCGATGCCCGGGGACTCGCCGTAGCGTGCGCAGGCCTCCCGGCAGGCTTCGACGTAGGCGTCATGGAAGGCCGGGTCGATGATATGGGGGATATCGGCCGGAGGCCGGCCGTCGTAGTGCTCCGACCAGATCCTCCGCGCCGGATAGTGCAGGTACACGCAGGCGGGCAGTTC
Source organism: uncultured Armatimonadia bacterium (assembly GCA_964423635.1). Taxonomy (GTDB): domain Bacteria; phylum Armatimonadota; class Zipacnadia; order Zipacnadales; family JABUFB01; genus CAYRFY01. The sequence continues at coordinate 6,987 of CAYRFY010000040.1, forward strand.
CTCTTCCGCCAGTGTGGCGTACATCGCCTCGGCTTCAGGAAGGGCGTCGACCCAGGTCAGCGTCCGCGTGGCCTTGTACTGGTCGTACTGCTCCAGGTACCGATAGCGCCGGCCATACTTCAGGGCCATCTGGCGGAAAGACTCGGCGCGCAGATTGTACTGCCACGAGGAGAACCACAGCGGCTCGTCGCGGGCGGTGGCCAGTTGGTCCCACGTATTGGGCCGCCGGGTGTCCGGCGGTGGGGGAACCTGCGTCAAGGTCACATCATCGATGCGCAGGTCGCAGGCCCCGGCGGAGTTGAACTCCACGATCAGACTGCCGATGCTAAGCGGCGTCAGCAGATGGGCCTCGGCCTGCACCCAGGCGCCGAAGGTGTCCGGCAGCGACAGCGAGCAGGGGTAGTCGATGTGCTTGCCGTTTTGGTCGGCCACCCTCGTGTTCAGGGAGCCGAAGCTCCCTCCGGCCGCACCGTTTGGCCCGGCGTTGTACCGAAAGCCGATGCGGTACCAGCACTGGGGCTCCACAGACACCGTCTGGTAGAATGCGACGCGGGTGCCGGGCGCGCCCAGAAGCTGCAGGCAGTTGCCCCGGTCGCCGGGGATTACGTTCACCTGCACCGGCTCCTTCTGGTACCACCAGTGCCAGCCCTCGGTGCCCTGCTCGAAGCCCGGGTTGGTCAGCGGGACCGCGCTCTCGGCCGCGAACGTCCGGGCGGCCAGTAGGGGAATGCAGAGCACAGGTAGCCATCGGCGGGTCACTTGCGTCGCGCGCATTTCGTGGGTCTCCCGGATGTGGAGGGACGGTTGCCGGCCCGGGACATCGCGCCCCCGGCCCAAGCAGCAGCACATATGTTCCCATTCGCCTCGGGCTGATGTGCTCCCTCCCGGCGCCCGAGGGTACAGGCCGCTCAGGGATCTGCCGATAGTCTTCGGAGGGAAAGGCCACAGCGGCGACGCATCCTCGCAGATCCTACGGTCACGAACAAGGAGATGAGGCACGGAATGGAACAGACAACGCCAAAGGGATTGTGCCACATCGCGCTGGCCCTTCTGCTGGTCACGCCACTCCGCTCGTGGGCCACGCCCACGGCGCTGAATCTGATCCCCACCGCCGATGTGGCCGGAGAGGGGCAGCTCTGCGTCCAGGTGGAGCTGGACGGGCAGGTGACGCCGCTGGCGACGCCCACGGGTACCTGGCTGCTGACCACCCTCGGGCTGGGCAAGTGCGCCGAAGTCGGTATGGATTACTTCGGGGGGGAGATCTTCCTGGACGCCAAGGTGCAGCTTGTGGATGAGTCGCCCACCTGGCCCAGAATCTCGCTGGGCGCCACCGATCTCACCCGCGACGGCATCGGCTCCAACTGGTACCTGGCGGCGACCAAGGACCTGGGCGAGACTCGCCTGACGGTGGGCTATCGAGACGACGGTCAGAGCCGTCTCCTGGTCGGCGGCTACGTCCCTCTGGATGAGGTCTGGACGGTGGCCGCCGACTATGCCACCGGTCCGGGTGGCTATGCCACGGTAGGAGTGTCTCGGCCTGTGGCCGACAGTTTCTGCGCGCTCTTGTACTACGCCAGGCACAACGATGACGCCGACGCCGACTTCATCGGGCTGAACCTGTGCTGGTCGTGCGATCTGAGCGGTCGGGGAGGGGACTGAGAGAGGCCTGCGGCCGGCATCCGAGGCTGAGGCCGTGGGTACCCGTGCCGGGGCGTTGCGGGTCTCCAGGGAGGGAACGGTACCTGGAGGGGTGAATAGAGCCTGTCGGCCAAGTCAATTGGGCCGCCTACGTGCCTCGTTGCCATCGCTCGAAACGCGTAGGATGAGTGTCGTCATGGTCTTGTGAATGCGGTACCGCCGGCTTGAGGACGCGCTTACCCGCGAGACGTCACCCGCCCGCGCATATCCGAGGGTGCCAAAGGACTTCAGCGACAGGCCCAGTAGATCTTGCCCGGGTCAACGGCGGCCGTCCGCGTCCGATAGCCGCCCCGACAAGGAGGCCCTTTCGTGCTCTGTGCCGCCATACTCCGCGCGCTGTCCATCCTCTGTCTGGTGGCGATCGTCCCCGTCCACGCCCCGGCCGCGCCGCCCCAGGATCGAGCCGCCATCTTGCAGGGGCGCTATGCCCAGCAGATGCAGGCCGGCAAGTACCTCGAGGCGCTGCAGACCATTGCCGCTTTGCGCAGGCTGCAGCCGAACTCCATCGCGGTCGCCGAGCGCGAGGGGATGACCTGCTTTGCGCTGGAGCGGTGGATCGACGCGGTGATCGCCTTTCGCAGGGCGATCAAGCTGGGGTCGCGCGACCTCGTGGTGCGGCGGATGCTGGCCGAGGCCCTGTGCACCGTGGCCGACGAACGCCTGGCCGATGGTGACAGTGCAGGGGCCGAGAGGCTCTGGGAGGAGGCGGTCCAGACCGCCCCCGGCTATCCCGGCACGCCGTATAACCGTGGCCTGGCCTACTATCGGTCCGCCGGCGATGCCGAAAGGGCGGTGGCCCAGTTCACCGCCGCGATCGAACTCGATCGCGATTGGCCCGACCCGCTCTACCACAGGGCCAGAGCCTACGAGGCGCTGGGACGGATGGAAGAGGCGGTCGCCGACTACAAGGCCGCTCTGGAGATCTCGCCGGACTGGAGCGAGTGTCAGCAGGCTCTGGTGGCGGCCTACACCGGCGCCGGCGATTTCGAGGGAGCCGTGCAGTGCTGTGGAGCGCAGATCGATGGGGCAGATGCCTCGGACGACACCGCCGTCTGGTACGGTCACCGCGCCGGCGCCTACCTCCAGTTGGGTCGATACCAGGAGGCCCTCAGCGACTTCTCGGCCGCCGCGTCGCTGGCCCCCGACCTGCAGGCGGCGCGCTGGCTGGCCGGCAGGGCCGTGGCCCGTTTCCATCTTGGGGATGACAAGTACGCCAACGAGGACATGCTCGCGGCGGCGAACCGGCTGGTAGGCACGGAGCTTTCGGCGGCGGACCGCGCCGACGCCCTGGCCGCCATCGCCTGGCGGATGCTGGAGATCGGCTGGGTGGATGAGGGGCACGAGGTGGCTCGGCAGGCGGCGGCGACTCTGGAGACGGAAGCGGCGCTGCGGTCGCTGGCGGCCCTGCTCGTCGACGGTGCTCGGGGAGCGGAGGCGCTGGCGGAGGCGCAGAAGCTGGAGCAGGTAGCCGTAGACGACGCGCTGAGCCGGGTGATCGGGGGCGCGGCTCGAGCGCTGGCCGGCGATGGCGCTGCGGCGCTGCCCCTCCTCCGAGATGGAACCACGACGGCACAGGGCCTCTCGGGGTGGAGTGAGAATCTGGCCTGGACATGGTACTTCGCGGGCGTGGGGTACAAAGCCGCCGGAGACGAGGCCACCGCGGCGAAGGCCACGGCCCGGGCGTATGAGCTGATGCCCAGGCTTCTGGCCGCCAGAGACAGGTAACCACTGCCCCTACGGCCCGGGCTTCGTCTACCGGGCCGGTGGCGAGAGGGGGGAGGCATGCCACGCGAGTGGTGTGCCTCCCCCCTGAGGATTGCTATGGCCGAACCCGGCGCTAAGGAAGGCCACGCCCCGGGCTCAGTCCCTCCGCAGCAGTATCATGCGCAACAGTTGCAGGGCCGCCATCAGGGCCGCGGCCACGTATGTCAGCGCCGCGGCGCCCAGCACCGAGCGGGCCCCGGGCAGTTCGTCCGTCGCCAGAACTCCGGCCTCCTGCAGCATCCCCATCGCCCGTGACGAGGCATTGAACTCAACAGGCAACGTCACGAAAGTGAACAGGGTTGCCCCGGCGAAGATCCAGATCGCGATGTTCTGGATTACCGGAAGATGGACGAACAGGCCGATGATGAACAGAATCCACGAGAGCTGACCCGCGGTGGCCGCCGGCACCAGGATACTGCGCAGCCCCAGGGGACCGTAGCCGGTGGCGTGTTGGAAGGCGTGGCCGGTCTCGTGGGCCGCCACCGCCAATGCGGCGATGGAGTTGCCGTGGTACACGTCCGGAGACAGGCTCAGGGTGCGGTTCAGCGGATTGTAGTGATCCGACAAGAAGCCCTGGCCGGCGGTGATGTTCACCTGCTGCAAAGCGGCGCCGCGGTCGCCGAAGCGGGCGGCCCCCTGCCTCAGGAGCAACTGGGCCACCTGAGCCCCCGTGTACCCGCTGCGGGCCGCTACCCGGGACCACTTGTTGAAGGCCCGACTCACCATGGCCTGGGCGATGGCGGCCAGGATGACGGCCGGTATGACGATGATGATGGTGCTGTCCCAAATGAGCATAAAACGTCGCGCCCCGACAGGGGACGCGACCGGTCACCTCGCTTTCATCCGCGGGCGGCGAGCCGGGCGGTCGGGGCGGCCACACATTCCGCCACTGCACCGGCCCAACCGCACAGGCGCATCACTCACTACTACATTGACTGCGGACCACCATCCGCGGTTCGCTGCACGGAGGGTATCATGGATGGAATAACACGCGACGCCGGGCCTTTGATCCCGGTGAGCCCCCGGTACTATCGCTGGCACGTGGACCCGGGCGTGGAATGGGTGGAGACCAATACCGGCTACGCCACCGTGGATTGGGAGATCCCCGTGCGGCAGGCTGCGGTGGTCCTCGTGGATGTCTGGGACCGGCACTATCTCAAGGATACCGAGGCCAGGGCGGAGACCATCATCCGCGAGACGATCGCCCCTCTGCTCGAGGTCTGCCGCCAGGCGGGGTTGCAGCTCATCCACGCCCCCTCGCCGCCGCAGGCCACACCGCACGACAAGTGGCTCAACCTGCTTCAGGGGGAGGGCCCGGCGCCGGTGGAGCACGACCCGGACTGGCCGCCGACTGAGTTCCGCGCCACCTCGGGGCCCTATGCCCCCTACGCACGGCCCTTCGAGCCCCGTGACGAGGAGCGCAACGCCCATGTGTCGCGGCGGACCATCCACCCTCTGGCCGAGCCGCAGGGAGATGATGTGGTGATCGCCACCGGGGAGGAGTTGCACCTGTACTGCAAGCAACGGGGCATCCTGTTTCTGTTCTACCTCGGGTCCAATACCAACGCCTGCATCCTCCTGCGCGACTATGGCACGATCCGCATGGCACAAAGGGGGTATGGCATTATCCTCCTGCGCGACTGCGGCACCGGGATGGAATCTTTCGAGACTCAGGCGGATCTGTCGCAGACCCAAGGGGCCGTGCTGTTTTTGGAGATGTTCGGCAAGTATTCGCTGACTTCGGAGGAGCTCATCGCAGGCTTGCGGGCCGGGTCATGACCCCGGCCTGGTGCGGCACGCCGAGTGCATCTCAAAACGGTCCCGTTCTTGCTGATTTGGATGTGTATTTGCCGGCCAAATGGATGTATACTAAGGATAATCTGAAGCTTGAGTCGGGGTCGTCCTGTCGGTGTCGTCGCCTGCGGCGACCCAGCGTTCTTTGGATAGGTGGCCTGTCATGACACGGTTGTCCGGGCTGCGGAACGTGGTTGCTGCGTTGGGCTATACCGTCTTGTTCGGGGTTCTGGTGGTGGTCTTGGGGCCGCTTCTCTCCGGGGGCGCCAAAGCCGACAACGTGATGGGTCAGGTCTCACCGGCCCTCGTGATGGGTTCCCTGAGTTTCGTGCTTCCGGCCCTCCTCGTGGGGGTGCTTGTGGGGCGTCTGGGCTCGCTGGGAGGCGGGCTGCCGGGCTTGCTGGGTCTGGGCGTGTTGATGGGCCTGGTGCCGGTGGTGCTATCATTCGCCGTGCTGCACTCGTACCCCCATCTCCCCGGGGTCGGCTGGCAGACGTACGCGCTGTCCGGGGGCATTGTGGCCTGCTGCGTGGTGGGCGGAGTGCTGGGGCGATGGCTGCGCCGGCGGCACGATCCGCAGCCGGCGAACGGCGGGGTCGCGCCCGCCGGGTAGTGGCGGGTCCCGCCATGGCGAGCTTGCCGCGGGGCCGCGGTACGACGGACCCTCCTGCACACACCCGGCAGGCAGGCCCTGCAGACGGGTCTTCCTGGATGCGCCCCACCGACGGCCGCCGGGTCGGCGCGACCCATATACGCTTGGAGTGCCGGCCCAAAGGTCTTGTGGAGACAGCGAGCCCAGGCTCAAAGGGGATAGCCCCGGCATGGTCCGGCTTCCACAACCCATCGAGCTGCTCAAGGCAATGGCCTTCGTGGTGCTCTACTGGGCCCTGCACTTCGCGGCACGGACCGCCATGATGGCCAGTCCCCCGAGCAGGTGGCTGTTCCCCGTCCCGTTTTGGGTGGCGTCGGTACTGCTCACATGTGGGCCCGCCCTGGTGGCCGGAGCGCTCTCCGGGTGGTACGACACCCCTCGCGGCGGCGCCCGGATGTGGCTGTGGATGGGGCTACTCGCGGGTCTGGGGCCGGCGGTGGTGAACATCGCCCATCTGCTTGCCCTCCCCGCCAACGTCACCGTTGTGGGAGGGGTTGTCCGTGTGGCGCTGTACCAGTTGGTCGGCGTGGCGCTGGTAGCGGGGGTTTTCGTGGCCGGCGGGCTGCTGGGCGACTGTGCGCGCAGGCAAGAGGACGCCCGAGCGACCGAAGGACGGACGGCCGCGGACGAGACCGATGGCCGGCGCTGACAGCGGAGCCGGGCGGCCGGGGCCGACCGCATCGGCCCGCCTTACCCCAAGGATGACGTGTGCCAGACTCCAGAACGCCCCGATCCCCAACTCCCCCACCGTCCCCTGCATGCCCCGGAAGGGTTCCGGGCCCGCGCGGCCAATAGATAGGGCAATGGGCCCCGCGGGGGGCAATACCGTGCGGAGGTGAGGGATGATGGCAAGTCAGACCTGGATCGTCAGAAAGCGGCGGCTGGTGCGCACATTCCTGGGCGTGCTGGCGCTGGGCCTGCTGCTATCGCTGGCGGCCCGGTTCTCGGCCAAGGGCGATGGGAACCTGCCTGAAGGGGTGCCACCACCACAGCACCAGTACGCCGCGGCGCATATCGCGCTCTTGCAGCAATTGCGCACCGGGGGCTATCTGCGCACCGAGCCCGTCATCCGCGCGATGGCCCAGGTGCAGCGGCATCTGTTCGTCCCCCCTGAGGCACGGTCTCAGGCGTACCTGGACTATCCCCTGCCCATCGGCCTGGAGCAGACCATCTCGGCACCCTCCATCGTGGCTCTGATGACGGAGCTGATCCAACCGGGGCCGGAGAAGACCGTGCTGGAGGTGGGCACCGGCTCGGGCTATCAGGCCGCGGTGCTGGCCAAGCTGTGCAAGCACGTGTACAGCATCGAGATCCTCGAGCCCCTGGCCGATAGGTCCGCGAAGCTACTCAAGGCCCTGGGCTACGGGAACGTCACGGTTCGCTGCGGCGACGGGTATCAGGGCTGGCCGGAGCATCAGCCCTTCGATGGGATCATGGTCACCTGCGCGCCCGATGAGGTCCCCAGTCCGCTGGTGGAGCAGCTCAAGGACGGCGGGCGCATGGTGATCCCCGTGGGCGAGGCCTACAACCAGCAGCTCTACGTCCTGCAGAAGACCGATGGCAAGATCAAGCAGACCGCGGTGGTTCCGGTGCTGTTCGTTCCTATGACCGGTGAGGCCGGGCGCGGTGGGTGAGGGGAGCCTTTCGGGGCCGCCCTGCGGACACATGGCACAGCGCCGCGGCCGGTGGCGGCGAATCCGCGGGTCACTGTTGGAGCGTCACCACGATCGGCGTTGTGAGCGCCGCATGCCACTGCCGGGCGAAGCCCGCGGGCACATCGGGGCCGGTCACGATGTGGGCGTAGGTCGCCCCCCCGGCGTCCGGTGCCGAGAAGCCCAGTTGCCCCAGGGACGGCGCCTCGTCCCAGTAGCTTTGGCCCGCCATGGGCGACAGCGCGACGCAGGCGTGGGCCCAGTCGTCACTGCGCACGCTGTACCACTTCGGGTCGGGATAGTCTCCCGTCACCCCCTCGTCCTTCCCCTTTCCATCGACGTCCCGCACGTGGCCCGCATCGTCCTCGTACGTGCCGGGCGCAGCGTACCATACGCGGCTGAGCAGGCCGGTCTGGTGCTGCGTGGCCGAGGCCTCTACGGTGAGATGTCGGGCATGGAAGGCGTAGGTCCGCGTGACCACCTGCTCCCCGGCCAGCTTCTTGACCGTCCGCACCACCGTCCTCACCGGCCCTGCAGCGAGGACCTCCAGACTCTGCAGCTCTCCGCCCTCCTCCCCCCAGCCGGTCTCGCCCGAGGAGAACACGATCCTGCCGATCATGGGCACGACGGCGCCCTCTGACGAGACGTACGAGAGCGGGCGTATCGCGCCATCGGCGATGTTGGCCTGATAGGTCTCGCGGGTGAGGATGTGGGTCTCGGGGTCGAGGTGTGCCGTGGTGGCGGGAAGCAGGCCGGCGTCGGCCAGCGGCCGGGCCACCAGCAGGCAGCTCGCGGGCCCGGTGGTCTCCCCCTCGAGGACAAACAGGAGAGTACCGGCGGCCTTGTGGCGGGCATCGAAGTCGCCCGCCGGCTCGAACTGCGTGGGCAGCGCCCGGACGGGCTCGCCGCGCGCATCCAGTGTGAGCACGGCGACCGACGCCGGGTCCAGCGCACGGCCCTGCAGGGATGGGGTGAAGTCCACGGGCGTCTGCACCACGGCGTCGGTGCGCGGCACATCGCCGGGATCGGCGGTGAGCCGTCGCAGGATACTGTGCTCCGACACGACGGGCAGGACGGCCACCGTCGCCCGGACACGGTTGTCCTCTTCTCGGAACTCCTTCGCCCCGCTATCGGCGACAACTATGACTTCCCGTGCGCCCACGACAGGGGAGGTATCCAGCGGCAGTGTCGCCCGGGCCGTGCCGCGCCCGGGCACCGAGAGCCGGATGCTGCCGGCCCGCCGAGCGTCCTTCTCGGCCTCCCAGTAGGCCGACAGAGTGACGTCGGCGCCGTCGGCGCCACGGTTGTGCAGCATCACGGGCACGGGGCAGACCTCACCCTGGGTGGCGCGCAGAAGTGGGCCGGGGAGCGTGATGGCGACGTCCGGCGCCCGGCCCCTGTGGCCGTAGAGAAGGTCGAAGGTTGCCCAGCGCCGCTTCGCGGGCAGGACGAGGTAGTCGCCGTGCCACTGCAACTCGAGGTCATTTCCGGGGCGCAGATCCGTGCCGATGGCTACAAGTCGGGCGGAGGCCCTGTCGAAGGCGGCGTCGAGATGGGTGGGGTCCAGCTCCGCCCTGGCCGTCCGCGGCTCCAGGGACAGGCGCATGTGTCCCGGCTCGAGCACCTGGGCTGTCAGGGGCCCCAGGGACCGGAGGCCGCCGCGCTCCACCGCCTGCCGGCTCCCATCCACAAACACATAGCCCGGGGCCTCGATGGTGGTCTCTGACCGCCCATTGACGATCGCCACGTGCTGGTGCAGCCCGGGACCGTCCGCCACGATACCATTCTCAGCCAGGGTCCACCGCGCTCCCGCGCTCTCCACGGTGGCCTCAGTCGCGCCGAAGTTGACCGTGACCGTCGTCCCGTCGGAGAACACCGTCCTCTGAACCGCCCGGTCGGGGCTGAGATACTCGTGGGATACCATGCGCTCGTAGCCCACGGCGCGGTGGATGTTGCAGCACTTCCGGTAGGCCTCCGTCAGGCGCTCCTTGCCGCTGCCCTGGAAGCCCAGGCCCAGAGAGCTTGCCCAGAACATGGGCTGGGTGCCGTACAGGGCCGTCAGGGCCACCTTGCGGTCGGTCAGGTCGGGACGCACACGCTCCAGATAGCCGATGGTGTCGCCCCAGTACCAGGTGGACACCACACAGTCGTGGAACACCAGCTCCCAGAAGGGCACGCGGCGCTGATGGCCGATGCCGTATGCCAGGTATTCCGGACTGATCTCGTCGGCACTGTCCACGGGCACCAGATGGCCGGCGGGCCAGCTAAAGAAGTGGTTGCACGACATCATCCCCTCCTGGTAGTCGAGCACGGGGGCGGACCACGCCCTGCCGTGCTCCCCGCCGATTACCAGGCCCTGCTCCCGCATCCACCGGAGCAGCTCCACCTTGTTCTGACGATCCTCGGTAGCGGTGCAGGGGTGGTCCTCGGAGTAGCACTCCTGGAGGCTGATGGCGGTGTGCACGTCCATGAAGCGGGCATTGTAGGGGTGTGTCTGCAGCACCCGCGGAACCCGCTGCTGAGCGGCGGCGAGGGCCATCTGAGAGCAGCGGCTGTAGAACTGGTGCTTGCCATCCAAAGTCAGCCAGCCTTTGGCCGGCTCCCCGTCGGCCTGGATGCGGATGTGGGCGGGCAGTGGCTTGACGCCCCCCACGTCCTCGGTGGCGTCGTCCACATCCACGTACTGATCGTACTCGCCGCACAGGTAGCCCAGGTCGGTGATGCGGCGGACCTGGTTTCCGTCGTAGGAGCCGTTGACCAGCAGGCGGGACAGGCCCGCGGCGGCGGCCTCCCGCGAGAAGGCCTCCCCCGAGCTGCCCCAGACGTTGGCGGCTCCGAGGAGCCGATCTACATTGGGGTTGGTCGCGGCCTTTTCCCGCAGCGACCGCACCCAGCCCTGGGAGGCACAGAACTCCCGGAGCCGGGCGGCCAGGTCCGGCAGTCCGCCGCCGGGACTGAAGTACCACGTCAGCCGGTAGGTGGGCAGGCGCTTGCCCTTGTCCGTTTCTCCCATCAGCACCATCCCAAGCCGAGACGCCTCCGGCCAGGTGGCGGGTCCGAGCTTGGCGGCCATGTGGTCGTAGTCCTCCAGGATGCACAGCGCCCCGCCGTTGCCGCCGAGGACACCCACGGCGGGCAGGTCGAGCTGAGCAAACACTCCCATGTAGTCCACGGGCGGAGTCAGGTCATCGGCGGGGATGAGTATGCCGTTGCCATAGAACGCGGCCACATACTCGGCCGCACCGGAGGGGAGGAACCCGCGGCCCACCGGCATGCCCCAGTCCCAGCCATCCAACGGGGTGGCGACAATCCGCAGGTCCCTGGAGCCGTTGTTGAGGGTGACCTCGCAGCGCACGTGGCCCACGGTGGCCTCGGGCATGTCCGCCGAGATCGTGAAGGCCAGTCCGTCGTCACCGGTGAAGACCACGTCGCTACAGGGAGCGTCACCGGCGGCCGGCAGCGTGGGGGCCTGGCCCCGTTCATCGGCCAGCAGGCCCACGGCATAGGTCGCCGTGCGTCCCTGTCGATAGCCGGTAGGGTAGAAGACCGTCCGCGGGTCTTCTCCCGACTCGTCGACGTCGTTCACCCCGAACGCCATACGGAACCGGCGGCCGGGCTCCATGGGCTGGAGCGTGATGAAGTGCGGGGCCGTGGCACTCTCCACGATGTACCCGGCCCGGCCGGAGAAGTCCGGCGTAAGACCGGCCAGCAGCCCGGAAGCCTCGGCGTCCTCGCCCAGGTTCTCCACCCGCCGCACCGCCGCCCGCGACCACGGCTTCCAGTCGCCCCACAAGAACCCCGCCGGGTCCGTCGGGTCCAGCATCACCCCCACCTGATCCCACCCCGCCCACCACCATACCGCGTCTGCCTGCTGCCACTGCTTGTCGGCGCGACTGCCCGGGTGGAAGCGATCGTCGGCCACCACATAAAGGGCATAGACACCCTCGGCGTCCCAGCGGAAGCCCACCGCGGCCCGTGGGCCGTGGGGCGAATCCGCCTCGGACACCAGGGGCATCAGAGGCGTCCGGGCCCAGTCGCCCAGTCTGCCGTCGGGCTCGATCTGCCCCGTCGCCCGGCGGACGACGACCTCCTCGCCCGCGCCACAGGACAGCGGGTCCCGGGTGGAAAGCGGCTGGTGGTAGGTGGCGCCGGAGGTCTTCTCGGTTACCGTCAGCGCCCCCGAGGTGGCGTCCAGCGACAGGGCAAGCAGGTCACTGTCCACCGTCCACGTGTCGCCATCGCGCCTGGTCTCGGCGGCGTGGCAGTTGGCCAAAAGCAGCAGGACCGAGAGCAGCACAAGCGGCATGTCGCACCCCGCGATCGCAGTGAATTCGCGCGCAGGGCAGCATTCGCCGCAGGGCCGGGAGGGTCCTGCGGACCGGGGACAGGAGGCGCTTCGCCGGTGGGCGCGTCGATGTCCACCGCCGCGCCGGGCCATTGATGCGGCGCCGGCGCCGCCCTCATGCGCCAGGTGCGACTATTCATTGAGCGGTTGTGGAGGTTGATTGCGCGATGGACCGGATGTGCACAGTGGAATGCCATACCGGGCGACCGGCATTTGCAGCTCCGTTGGTCCAGTTGTGGGCCCGACTGCCGATGTACAAGTCGTGAGGGCCGGTCGCAAGCCAACCTCCCGTCGTACCAGGAGCTTGGGGATGCCGGGCAGGACCAGGCAGCATCAGCGGGGCCGACGGCGAGGCCCGGTCACCCTCATCGCTCTCTCGACGTACAGTGGCCGCCGCCTGCCGAAGGTTCCCACCCCCCGTGGCCTTCGGCAGCGGCGGCCACCGTCGTTTCCGGTACGAGGCGAGCCGACGGCCCCGGTGTCACATATCCATCACCAGGCGTTGCGCCTTCGTTGTTCCAGTTGCGCGCCCCACTGCCGATCACTGACAGCGAGAGCGGGCCGGTACGGCAAAGCTCTCCGGCAATGGAGACCACGCCCCAACCGGACAACCTGAACCCGAGGCGGGTGGATGGGGTGGCAGGGACAGGACAGGTACACCTTTCGCGGGTCTCCATTCTATCACAGGGCCGTCGCCACCAGGATCCCCCTCCCCCCGGACACCTGGCAGCGGCGGCCCCGGCACTTGTGCGACCCTTTCGCCTCGCACAGGACGGCGAACGGTCTGGCGATGCGGGATCAGACCGCGGAGACCCAGGGAGCATTCGGTCGCAGGGAGAACGAGCCACACAGAGGAGGGGCCGGTGTTCCGCCGCCTTTCCCTCGTCGTTTCCCCGCCGTTCGTCGAGGCCGGTGGTCCGGTGCCGAGGATTGATGCAAGAGGCGTAATCGAGATCGAGAGGTCTCGGCGAGGGCCACGCCTCATAACCGGCCGGTCTTGTGGTACGCGTTTCATGGATTGTCGGCCTGGTATACCATCATCCGGCCTTCGCACCACGGTGGCCGTCTGCGCGAACGGTTGGCTCACCCTCCCCCCGGGAGCCCACCTCTGCAGACGGCCACCGGCATTTGTGAGGCGATTTACGGCACACGAATTGCCATTTGGAGGTCAGGAAGTGACGCCGGAGTGCCGATATACCTCTGGCAAGGGTGGCCAACGGGCCGACCGCCACCGCACCACCACAGGCATACGGGGCTCTCCGCAGCGATCTGAAGTGCCGTCGGCCCCCGGGTAGTATGCGGATGAGCCGTGGTGTCGTAGGGGATGAAGACGATGGCCGCAGACCGTGAGCACAGCATTGCCGCCGGGACCCGCGCCTTCGAAGAGGCATCGGTTGCCACGCTGACCGCAGTCACCTTCCTGGCACTTGCGCAGGGCGCCCGTCCAGGACATGGGCGCGAGTTCCGTGATGGCCACCCACTCCCGGTGATGCGCACCGCCGACGGCGGTTACCGCAGCATCGTGGCCGCCGGACGCCGTGGCCTGGAGCCGCTGCACATCCGCGAGGCCTGCCGCAGGGCAGCGCGTGAGCTGTACCCGGACCGGCCGGCCCCACGCAGCCGGTGGCTAAACGCCGATCCTCCGAAACCCGCCAACCAGATGCCGTGCGCCCCGATCCCCGGCAGCAATCGCCTGAGAAAGCAGTAGGCGTTCCTCCAGCAGAGGGCCCTGCCGACCCACGTCGGGTTCAGGATGCCCGTGGGCCCGGCCTACTTCCTCGCGTCGTGGGTCTCGCAGGCCGCGCGGTCTCGTTCCCAGTTGTCCGCATACGCCGCGGCCAGTTGGGGATCCTCCAGCACCAGCAGATTCTCCCGATTGCGCTCCTCGGCCGCCCGGGTGAAGTTGAAGGACCCCGTGATCACCGAGGCGGCGTCGATCACGATCACCTTGTTGTGCTGAAGACCCGGACGGGCGTCGATCCAGGTGGGGATGCCGCTGCGGGCCAGGAAGTCCGCCGCCGAATACTTATCCCCCCGCTGCGCCTCGTCGAGGATGACCTGTACGTCCACCCCGCGCTTGTGGGCCGCCCGCAGGGCCGAGGCAATGGGGGCGGAGGTGAAGCTGTAGGCCTGGACCCTCACTTCCCGCTTCGCCCCCTCGAGCGCCGACACCACCGCCGCGGTGCAGCCGCCCTCGGGCGAGAAGTGCACCTTCCACCGGCACCGGCCACCACCGGCGGGAGCCTTCTGTACCGCCTCCACGGCGACCGGAGCCGACCCGGAATCTCTCTCCTGGGTCCCGTACTTCCCGAGCAGGAAGCAGACCCCGGCCAGGAGCAGGATAAGGACGGCGGGGAGCAGCGGCGGTCGGCGTCTGGTGGGCAGGGGGGACGGCCTCCTTCGCGAAGCTCGGTCAGTCGAATCGGCGCAGGTGGCTCCAGTCGAACGCACCCCAGAAGGGGGTGTCGATGGGCCGGGACTTGTCCAGGCGGAACCAGGGGTCGTCGCCGCCGGGGGACATGACGTGTGCCGTCTGGGCCGGCATGTACCCCTGGGCGATCAGGGCGCAGGTGCGGCCGGCACCGTCCCGAGCCAGGTCGACGATCAGCACGGCGTGCCCCGGGCTCCCCCCTGAAGCCAGGAAGTCACCCACGGCGACCTCGTCCGCAGCCACCTTTCGCCCCTCGGTGGCGAGGTGGTACGTGCCACACCACGCGAACACGGAAGCCAGATAGGCGTCGAAGCTCTTCCTCGACCCATCCGGCTCGCCAACCCGGGAGAAGGAAAGCCCATTGCCGGCCTCCCGGGGCCGGTAGCCCTGTCTCCAGCGTGCCCAGGAGTGTGTTTGGGACCCTCCGCACTTGAACGCGATCTCATCGGGCTTGTCCACGTGCCGCAGGTACTCAGCGCGCAGGCGCACGATGGTGTCGGCGCATTCCTGGTGCCTGTAGACATCCATGTCGACTATTGCGGCGAGATGGACGTCGTCGGCGGGGACGATGACGCTCCCCTCCCGGGACCGCACGGGGGTGCCTGCGGTCCTGAGGGGCAGGTAGCGCAGCCACTGTCCCCAACTGCCCTTGAGGGTCTCGACGCGCGTGAACCCCTTCGGGGGCGGGATGCGCAGAGCAAGCGGGCTGTAGGAGCCCTCGCT
>CAYRFY010000041.1:0-2967 GCA_964423635.1 uncultured Armatimonadia bacterium
TCGCCCGCGGGTGTTTGCGGGCGTAAGGGAGAGGGGGGCTGGGGGGTGAGGCGGCCGGTCGTCGTTGGTACCGTGCGACCGGCAAACGGCGGCGGGTCCCGCCCGGCGGGGCCCGCCCCACCAACGGCAGGTGCCACGGCCGTTCGCCGTTCACCCCCCTCCTCCCGTCGCCCGCGGGTGTTTGCGGGCGTAAGGGAGAGGGGGCTGGGGGGTGAGGCGGTCGTTCGCCGTCCCCGCCGTCTAGCCTTCGGCCTTCGGCGTCTCCAGCTTCGGGAGCTTGACGGTCTTATCCGTCACATTGCCGGCGGCATCGCGTGCGCGGATGGTGAGCTCCTCCACCGTCTCCTTGAAGGGTGGAGTGACGATGAGGAACCGCTCGTAGCGCCAGTCGTACAGGCCGTCATCCAGCCTGGCGGCCTGCCACGGGTCCTCTCCCTTGGGCTGCCAGGAGATGCCACCGATGACGGAGGTGGCGTCCATGGCATAGCCGGTGAGGGCCACGCCGCCGTCGGCCTGCCTCACGGGTTCGGTGATGGTACCGATCTCGGGCGGGGTATTGTCGATGGTGATATTGGCGATGTCCAGGGTCGTGGTGCAGGGGCTGTCGGGATTGGACAGGCCGTCATCGACCATTAGGCGCAGGTCGTAGGCGCCGTCGGAGAGGGTCTTGGTGTCCCACGAGTATTTGGATTCCGTGATGGCCGACTTGACGATTTTGTAGTCCTTCTCGCCCCGGGCCCTGACGAGCAGGCGGGCCTTGAGTTTGTCCTTGTCGGGGTCGGACATCGTCCATGAGACGTCGAACTTGCCTTTGATCGCCTTGCCCTCGGCCGGCTTGGCGTCCTTGATGGTGGGGCATTGGTTATCGGTGAGATACGCGATGGTGAGCCATCTGAGCAGAGGCCAGGGAGCGCCGGCGCCCCTCTGCATCTCGACCCGATACTGGAGGAAGCGGGCCGGGGGGGCGCCGGGGTGGTCGCGGCCGGGGTCGGCCAGAGGCGCGGACCACCGGCTCCAGGTGCTGTCGTTTGGGTCCTGAGTGTTTCCCGAGCGGAAGCGCAGTCCGAGCCGGCAGCCGTCGGGGACCACGGCGTCCCAGTCCACCCGTCCCCAGCGGGCGCGGCGTTTGGCGTCCATGGGCTCGGAATCCAGCTTCCCGTCGCCGCCGACGGAATAGTCGGCCGTCAGCAGCTCTCCGGGATTGGAGACGCCGGCATAGACCTTGTCTCCGTGGGCGCACAACGCGGTGATCTGGCCCTCGTCCGCCTCGCGCAGGAGGGCGTTGGTCGTTCGGTCCACGATCTCGATGATCTGCCCGTTGCCGCCCAGACCGGCCAGGAGGCGTTCTCCCAGACGCGCCAGGCTCAGCACGCTCTTGTCATCGTCCTCGTAGAGCACCGTGGCCTGCCCGCCGGGGTCCACGAGGACCACGCTCCCCTTGCCCCCCGTGGAGATGAGCACGGCCCCGGAGGACGCCTGCACCATGTCGGTTACGTCGGCGTCCGCCGTGCTGTACAGCGATGTGATCGTCCCGTCGGGCTCCTTGCGATACAGCGCGCCACGCCGGGCCGTGCCGATGTACAGCGAGCCGCCTGTATGCAGGAGCCGCAGGGCGTGGGCCTCCCTGAGCCGGGCGACGACTTCGACCTTGCCTCCGGGGTCGACGTGGTAGACGAGGGCCGGTGAGCCCGTGGCGACGAGAAAGCCCCCCTCGGGCGCGTCGATGATGTCCCAGATGTAGTCGGCCGGCAGAGCGCACAGCTCCGTTCCCTTGCCCTCCGCGATGCGGAACAGGCGTCCGCCGGGCATGGTTCCGGCCAGGACCGCGCCGTCCGGGGCCACATGCAGCGAGGCCACGCCGAACTGGCCGGTATCCAGCAGGAGCTCGGGTGAGCCGGAGCCGAGGGCGAAGACCTTCCCATCGTCGCAGGTGCCTGCGAACACGCCGCTGGGGCCCGCGGCCAGTGCCGGCACATAGGCGCCACCGGCCGGGGACATCCGGGTCCAGCGCGGGGTCAGATAGGCGGCGCCGTCGCTTCGGAAAGCGATGCCCTCGGTCTCACCCTTGGCGAAGTCCTCCGCCGAGCTCTGTGTCCACACCGCCGGAATGCGGGCGACGGCGCCGCCGTTCTTGTCCTTGGCGGGCTCCTCAGCCTCCTCGTCCTCCTTCTTGTCCTCTTCCGCCTTCTCGTCCCCGTTCTCGTCCCCGTTCTCGTCTTCGGCGCTCTTTGATTCCGTGTCCTCTTCGTCTTCCTCCAGGTCCTCTTCGTCCTCCGCCACTCGGCGGCCGTAGCCCGGCGGCGTCCCGCCCAGGGCCGCTTCGCGGCCCGGACGGGCGAAGGCCGAGGCAGCCCACCACAGGCCCGCAGGCACGCCCCTGGGAGCACGGATAGCGGCCTCCTCCTCGCTCTCCGCCCCGGCCTGTTCGGACGGCGCCGCCTTGCCGCGACGGCCGAGACGGTCCTCGGTCGCCAACGTGAGATAGGCCGAGCCATAGAGCACCCACGGCACGTCCGTGGTGCAGGAGACCTCTTGGCCACCCCGTTGCACGTCGGTGCGTTGGGAACGGCGGATCAGGTCCAGGAACACCGTGGGCAGTCCGGGCAGGCGCGTGCTGCCCACGGAAACGTCGCGGTTGAGCACTCCTGCCGCCACGAAGAGCTGGTTGCCGTGCTCGATGCCCTGGATCACCTGGATGGCATCATCGAGATCGAACACCGGGGGGGGCAAGATGCCCACCCGTGCCCGCACCTGCATGGCCGCCGTTCCGCTGCCCACCGCCACCCGCAGCCGCCCCTTGGGCAGGTCCTGGGGCATCTTCAGCGTGAACGAGCGGATCACGGGCTCTCCCGCATCGGGGCGCAGGCGGACACGAACGGTGAGGTCCTCCCCGGCCCTGGCCACGGACTGGTCGGTATACAGCCCCTCGATGGCGGCCGTAGTGTCGGCGTCATCCAGCTCGGCCTC
>CAYRFY010000041.1:2977-22000 GCA_964423635.1 uncultured Armatimonadia bacterium
ACCTTTCCATTTACTATTTTACAAAAAATACAATTTTCATCCATTTTTGTTCCCAGGGTGATGGAAGTCAGGGTCGGGCGAATCATCTGGCCCAGGAGGGTATTGCCAAAGCCGATGACATACAGGTCCTCCGGCACGCGCTTGCTTCTCGCCGGCCCGGCGCTTTTGAGCAGGCTGATGGCGGACATCATGTCACCCAGGGCCGGACCCTCGAACCCGCCGTCATGGTAGAAGATATCCTCGCGGGAGATCTCGTCGCCGCGGTCGCTCTTGACCCGGAACTTGCAGCGCACGGTGCCCTCGCTGCCGCTGTTGTAGGTGGCGTAGAGGGCCGACAGCGCTCCTGTGGCGATGATTCGACCGGTCAGATTGCGGTCCCGAATCATGTCCAGGTGATAGGTCCTGGTCATGTCCCGTGTGCGGTCGGTGATCTTGAAGGTGCCCGGAACCCGGGCGGCGGCTTCGCCCAGCCGCCCCCCTACCGCCCAGGAGCGATCCTGGGTCAGGTGGCCGGCCTCCTTCATCGGGGACATCATCTTGTCCGTCCGATTGTAGCAGGGCACGAAGTCGTGAACCCAGGAGGTGGTCAGCGGCACGTCGACCTTGCCCAACTCCATGAATGGATGCCCGAAGCCCAGGACCCTGTCTCCATCCCGGTAGGTCAAAGTCCCGCCGGTGCTGATATCGAAGTCGCCGGAGGCCAGCAGGCCGCCGAAGGCCGAACCGGGCACCAGATCGGTCTCCACAATCTGGCGACGCGCCCCCGGGCCGGCGATGGGCTCAACGCCGGTGTCTTTGAACTGGCCGCGCAGGTACTCCAGGGCCGGTGCCGGCAGCCCGGCGCAGTACAGCGGGGCGGAGACGGGGCACATCAACAGGGTGTGCTCGCCCTCGAAGCCCGCGGCCGCTCTGGCGCGCGACACGATCTTGACCTGGTTGATGTCCCGGCCGGCGAGACGGAACTGCTTGTCAGGGGCCGAGGCCTGCTGCGTCGGCTCGGCCGGAGCGGGCTCCCGCCCGCGCCCGTCCAAGGCCACCAGCATCGACTCGATGGAGGTGATGCCGCACACCGGCTCCTTCTCGAAGATGTAGGTGTAGGCCACCGCGCCGATGAGCTTGCCGTCCACGTAGACGGGACTGCCGCTCATCCCTCCCATGACGCCGCAATCGCGCTCCACCACCGGACCGTCCAGGATCCGGCCGACGATGAGGTCCTTGCCAAGATTGGACTTCTCCAGCACGGCGAGGATCTCCATGCCAAACTCGGTGATCTCCACACCGTGGAACACGCTCTTGCCCACGGCCGCCATGCCGCGGCGGACATCAGAACTGCGCATCATGGTGTCCGGGTTGAAGCCCTCGGGGGGATCGTCCGCGCAGGCGCAGCCCAGCAGCGATGCCACGGCGAGTGCGAGAAGCCAGGTGCTAGATCTCATCCAGGGTCTCCTTCGTCAGGGAGATACGGCGGATTGTCCAAGGGTACGGAGGATAGAGATGCGCCGGATCAGGCGGGCCCGTGGATGGAGGCGCGAGCGCCGCGGTCCGGAATCCCCAACTGCCACGCACACGGAGCAATGGCCGGCCATCTGTGCATGGATGCGATGCCTACCCAAACCGACAACCATCCAGCCGCATACGAGACGCCCGCCGGTGGCCGCCGTGGAGATGCTTCCATGACGGGGCCAACGGGCTCTTGCGAGCCCGCCCGCCCGGAGGCTACACTGTCCACGACCCGTGGCGTCGGAGGTCCCGGTCGCCGCTGTCCGCACCCGTCTCCGTCTCCGTGCAAGCCGGGTGCCAGGTTCCCCACCCGGGGAGCACATTCCTGCGCAGTTGGACGAATTGTGACTGCCCCACCGGAGCGAGCCGTCGGACATGAAGCGAATCATCTCGGCCAGCCGCCGCACCGACATCCCGGCATTCTACTCCGACTGGCTCCTGCGCCGGATCCAGGAGGGTGCCTGCGCCTATTGGCACCCCTTCTCACGGCGGTGGCTACAGGTGAGCCTGTGCCCCGGCGATGTGGGGGGAATGGTGCTTTGGACCAAGAATCTGGCCCCCCTGTGGGAAGGGCTGCGGAGCATAAGACGGCGGTACCCGTTCTACGTGCAGTACACCATTACCGGCCACCACCGGGCCCTGGAGCCCCGGGTCGTGGCGACCGCCGATGCAGTGGCTCAGGCGCGGGCGCTGTGCAAGGAGTACGGGCCCGAGACCCTGATCTGGCGGTTCGACCCCATCGTGTTCACCCAGTACAGCGACCCCGAGGAGACGCTGCGACGCTTCGAGCGGCTCTCCGGCGAGCTGGAGGGCTATGCTCGACGCTGTGTGCTCAGCTTCATGTCTCCCTACCGCCGGCAGCGCCGGGCCTTCGGACAGGCGGGCCTTTGCCATCTGGAGCCCACGCCGGCCCAACGGTCGGAGCTGGCGCAGCGGATCGGCGAGATGGGGTGGCAGCGGGGGATGGTGGTGGAGGCCTGCTGCAACCCGGATATCGTGGGGAGCTTCGTCAACAAAGCGCGGTGCATCGATGCGGACCTGTTGCGAAGCCTGGGCGCGGACCTGCCCGCTTCAGTTCCCCCGGCTCCCAGCCGCAAGGGGTGTGGGTGCGCGCAGGCCGTGGACATCGGCGCCTATGACCTGTGCCCCGCCGGATGCGCCTACTGCTACGCCAATCAGGACCCTACGCTGGCCTGCCGCAACAAGGCCCGGCACCACCCCGGCCATCTGGCGCTGGCCGAGGCCTACCTGCCCCCAGAAGGCGTGGATTCCGGCCCTACTGACCGGCCTTGCCGCCGCTGACCTCGCCCCGGGGCGCCCTGGCCTCTCCGGCGGTCTTCGTCTTCGTCCCCCGGCCGGCGGTGGTATCGGAGCTGTGTGCCGCCTCCCCCGCCGGCCCGCTCTTCGCCGGCGTCTTCGGCGGCGTCTTCGACGGTGTTTTGGGCGGCGTCTTCGGCGGCGTCTTCGGCGGCTCAGTGGCCCTGGGCCGCGGCGTCCGCGAAGCCTCGGTTCCCGGTGGCTGCGGGCGCACCGCCTTGGCATCGCCCGCGTCCGGCGTGCCGGAGGGCGGCGTCTCCGACGGGTCGTCGTCGTCGTTTCTCTCGCCGGCCTCACGCCCCGCGCCGGTTTGCGGCGACGGCGGAGCCTTCCCGGCGCCCTCCGCCCCCGGGGGGTCCTCCGCTCCCTGCTCCGGTACAGCTCCCGCGGGGGCCGTGACGTCCCGGCCCCCCCCTGCCTCGGCGGGCGGTTCTGGGGCGGGCGCCGGAGGTGCCGGCGGTGCGATAGGCGCCAAAGACACCTGCACCTCCACGGAGCGCACGTCCTCAGCCGGCCAGAGGTCGGAGGGGAAGGCCAACGGCACCCGGTACGTCGTGGTGCTCGCATGCTGCCTGGCGATCCCCTGCCACTCCGTGCTCACTTCCGTGAGCGCCTCGATCCTGTCCGGAGCGCCCTTGACCAGCACCGTGCGCGGAGTGACGCGGACGTTCGCCGTCCTGAAACCGTCCGGGGCCCTCCCGATCCTGGGCCGCACCTCCACACGTTTGGTGGCCGCGGGGGCGACAGGGACGGTGACGGTGACCTTCGGCGGCTCCAGGGAAACCCCCGATACCGGCATGCCACGGGCATCGAGGGCTTCGACCTCGCTCGTCACCACCTTGCGCTCCGAGACACCGGTCACGTCGACCCTGGCGACCACCTGAGCCACTCGCTCCACGGCGCCCTCCGGCCCGGAGACCGCCACCGTCGTGGGCCGCACCGTCGGCCGGCCCAGCACCGAGGTGCCCTTGCCGGGCTTCCCGCCCAGCACCACCTCGATCTCCAGGGTCTTGCCGAACTCCTGATCCAGCCACACATGGACGTTGGGACGGTCGATCTCCGGCGGACTCACCCTCTCCGGGACCCCCATGACACTGAGCGCCACCGTATTGCGCCCGGGACTGCCTCCGGCCAGGTCGGCCACCACACGCAGTTGCGACAGCGCCCCCGGCTGGAGACTGGAGACGCGGCCCTCGAGCTGTACCTTCACCCGTTCCGGCCGAACACGAACCACAGCCAGCCCCTGCGGCACGCCAACGGCCTCCACCGGCCGGTCCAGGCTGTCCCTGCGCACCGGATCCTCGGTGTTGATCACATACACCCACAGCCCCGCCGCCAGCAGGACCGAGAACAGCTTCAGTGCCAGGTTCCTTTGGACCTCGCGCAGGGCGCTTCTAAGCATAGTCCTGCAACTCCGTGGAGGCTCGGTCCGAGGGAGCGCGCCTATCCCAGGCCTCCCGGGACCTGCGGCGCTTGTCGGTGAAGCCCTTTCACACCCTCGGACAGCCGCAGCCGGGTGACGTCCCGTATTCAATCGCGTCCTGAATGCGGATTAAGCACCTTTTCAGGGCCACGGCGACACCTATCCTACGCGTTTCCAGCCATGGCACCGAGGCACGTAGGCGGCCCAATTGACTTGGCCGACAGGCTCTTGGGCGCCCTCAGGACGCGATCCGACCGGTATTGCGCCGGAGGCAGACCCCGGTTCTCCGGCGGGACCCGCGGCAGGCCACTCTCCGCACGCCCTACTTGCGCCAGAAGAACAGGCGCGAGGACTGCTGCTTGGCCTCGAACAGCTCCAGGAGCCTCTCCGTCATCTGGATCCGCTCCAGTGGCGGGGTCAAAGTACCGTTGACCGCCAGGGCCAAACCACCGGTCTCCTCCGAGACCACCACACACACCGCATCGGTTCGCTCCGAAAGCCCCAGCGCAGCACGGTGACGCATGCCGGTGGTCGCCGAGAGCCCCGGGTTCTCCGAATGGGGGAGCGCACAACCGGCGGCCACGATGCGGTCGTCCCGGATCACGATGGCGCCGTCATGCAGCGGGCTGCGCGGCACGAAGATCGTGGTGATCAGCTCCGAGGATACCAGGCCGTTGATGGTCTTGCCCGTACGGGTGATATCCATCAGGCTGGCATCGCGCTCCATGGCGATGAGCGCTCCCACCCCCCGGGCCGCCATGGACTCCGCCGCATCCATCACCTCGCTCACCACCCGATCCAGATGGGCCTCCTGGACCTCGAACAGCCCCAGACGCACCAGGCGCGAGCGCCCCAGACGGTCAAGAGCCATGCGCAGCTCGGGCTGGAAGATCACCACCAGCGCGATCACACCGGTCGGTAAAACCCTGCGTAGGATCCAGTTGAAAGTGGGTAGACCCGTACTAAGCCACAGAAGCGCGGCCACCACGATGATGCCCTTGGCCAGAGACAACGCACGGGTCCCGCGGAGCGCGAGGGAGAGATGATAGATGATGAACGCGATGAGACCGATATCGACCACATCGACAACGGTAATGTGACGAAGTGAGTCGATGATCTCCTGCCAAGGGAGCATAGAGCGTCTCCAATGGGCATGGGCCGCCCGTTGGATTAGGGGGGTGGCGGCACTATAGCACAGGCCCCTGGAAGCGTCAAATGCGCCTGAACGGCGGCTCCCGGAAGATCGCGGGCCAGGCCCCGATCAAGCCTGTCGGCCTGGCCGAACCGCCCCGCCGGCTGAGGATCCGATATGGGCGCGATGTGTCCCGGGCACCTGTGCGCCGCAGTCATCCTGCGAGGATACCTATTGCCCACCGTCGGCTTCAGCCGCCACGGCCGTACAGCCATGCCGCGGCGCCACCGGGGTACCGCCGACGCCTTCGGCCGCCGGGCATGCCTCCGTTCCATCTTCCTACCCGTGTCCGACAGGCCCCGGGATGGCCCCGCATGCAGCCCGTATAGAGCAATATGCAATATGAGGCGAGTGGAAGATCGTGGCCTGGAAGGCCACAGAGCAACGAGGATAGAGCGGTGAAGATCGAAGATTCCTACTTGCAAGGAGGTTGGAAAAAGTGTAGAATATGGTCACAAAGTGCGTATTGCGTCTTTCGGAGGTGGTCGTGACCCAATGAATGCCGCGGTAGCCGACCGATTTGCCGGGTGTCTGCTGGGACTGGCGATAGGCGGAGCCATGGGTGCAGGATGTGCAGAGACAGGTGGTCCGGAGGCCCTGGAGGCCTACATGGCGGACCGCCGCACGCCTGCGCAAGCCCGGCTGGTCAGGAGCACCGCTGTTACCGGGCTGGCCATGGCGACGGCCCGGGCGCTGATCAGTGCCGGTCGCGTCGAAGGCCCTGAACTGGTGCGGGCGTACCTGGTGTGGTTCCGCGGCGACGGTGGCGTCATCGGTCAGTCCACCTGGCTTGCGCTACGCCGTCTGCAGCGCGGGGTGCCGTGGACTGAGGCCGGGGACAGCGGCCGCTTCGCCGCCGGCGCCGCGCCGGCGGCACGCATCGCGCCCGTGGGCCTTCTTCACACCTTCACCGAGACAGGTCTGAAGGAGGATGTCCGCACCTGCGGGACGATCACGCATCGCAATGAGGAGGCCCTGGCCGGGGCGCTGGCGGTGGCTCATGCCGTGGCCCGTGGCGCCAGAGGCGTCCTGCACCCCACACAATTGTGTCTTGAGCTGCAAGCCATCCTGCCGTCCGGCCGCTGTCGCGACGCTCTGTACCGGGCCCGGGCGACCTGGGAGGCGGGCGTGCCGGTGACCACCGCGCTCCGCGGTCTGGGACAGGGTGGGGCCGTGTTCGAGGCCGTCGGTGCCGCCCTGTACTGCTGCCTCTGCGGCGAGTGGGACCCTGAGCGAGTGATCCTGATGGCGGCGCTCGGCGGAGGTGACGCCGGGGCCCGGGGCGCCATCGCCGGCGCGATCGTGGGCGCCGCTGCCGGGAAGAACGCGCTGCCCGCCGAATGGGTCGCTCAGCTCTGGGAGGCCCCGCTCGTCGAAGACACCGCCGAGCAGTTGCTCATGCTGGCTCTGGCGGGAGGGGGGGAGGCCAGTTGGCTGTCATCGGTTGGTGCTCCCGCATGACGAAGCGCCCAGCCACCAAGACGCCCCAGGCTCTGCCTCGTAGTCGCCGGCCGGCGAAGGGCGTATTGCGCGCCTGCGAACGGAATTCCCGGGGCTCCACGGTCCACTCGGCGGCGGTGTCGATGATGGTGACATCGGCCACACCGCCGACCCGCAGCACCCCCAATTCCCGGCCGTCCGCGGCCCTGAGCCCCAGGGCGCGGGCGGCGTTGCACGTCATCAGTGAGATCATCCCAGCCGGCGTCATCTGCCCGGAGTGCACAAGCTCCGTAAGCGCCACGGCCAATGCGGTCTGAAGTCCCACCACGCCGAAGGGCGCCTCCGCCATGCCGGCCGACTTCTCCTGCTCCGTGTGGGGCGCATGATCGGTGGCGATCACCGAGATGGCGCCCTCCAGCAGCGCCCGGCGGATGGCAAGGCGGTCCGACTCGCTACGCAGCGGAGGGTTCATCTTCGCATTGGCACCGCAGTGGCGCACCTGTTCCTGCGTGAGTGCGAAGTAATGTGGGGCCGTCTCCAGCGTCAGCCCCCGCAGCGGCCCATTTCCACGGCGGAGCTCCCGGGCGAAGGCCACCGTCGCGGCGGTGCTGGCGTGGGCCACGTGAAAGCGCACCGGGCCCGACTGCTCCTGTGCCGCGGCCTGCCACTGCCGCAGGGCCTCCACCTCAGAAGCCGCGTCCTGGCCCTCCAGGCCCAGTTCCTGCGACACCTCTGAGCGGTTCATCACCCCGCCGGCACTGAGCCTCTTGTCCTCGCAGTGCACGATCAGCCCCGCGCCTGCTTCCCGCACGGCCCGCAGTGCCGCGCCCATCAGCTCCGGCTCCTGCAGCGGGAAGGCGTCGTCCGTGACCGCCGCACAGCCGGCCTCGAGCAAACCGGGCACGTCCGCCAACGCGTCCGCGCCGTGCTCGAGCGTCACGGCGCCCAGAGGCAGCACCCGGCAACGCGCGTCACGGGCCACGATCTTGAGAAGCTCCGCCACTCTTCTAGGCCGGTCGATGGGCGGAGCGGTATTGGGCATGCAGCAGACCGTGGCAAAGCCACCGGCCACGGCGGCCTCGGTTCCGCTGGCGATGGTCTCCTTGTGCGTCTGTCCCGGCTCCCGCAGGTGCACGTGCACATCGATGAGCCCGGGGCACACGGTCAGGCCCGCCACATCCACCACCTCCCACGGGCCAGAGTGGGGGCAGGCACCCAGACCCACGACGGTGTCGCCCTCGAGCCAGACATCCGTCTGCTCGCAGGCCCCGGACTGCGGATCCACCAGCAGTCCGCCCTTGAGTGCGATCCCCATTGCAGTCGGCTCCTGTGGAACAGATTGGGATGCTGTCGCACCCGGTGCGCCGGCAAAGCGCGCTTAGGTCGGGCTTTGCACTCACATTATGCAGGTTCCGGGCGGGCGGCCGGCCCGAACGGGCGCAGAGCCATGGTGTCACCGCGGCGCCTCGCTGCCTTCAGGCGGGCGCATCTGTGGTTCTGCAAGGTCGTAGGTGTGTCGCCAAATGGACCCGATAGGGGTCCCGTCGTCCGCTGCGCGGCCGCTTGCGGGCAGACGGCGCCCGGCCCCCCCCCTATTCGACCCCTCCGGGCGCCTCTCGCCCCCTTCGTGCATGATCTGAGTCTCCAACCCGACTCGTCGGGCCCTCGACTCGTCCGGCAGGGGGCCAGACCGCCCCTCTCGGGCCCTGCCCACACACAAAGGGAGACCTCCCAAACAGGAGGTCTCCCCGTACCTGCGTTCAGATCCGCGGCCTCAGGCGCCCTGGATCTCGGCGTGGCCGACGAACACCTTACCCACCGAATCGCCGGTGAAGATCACGCCCAACAGCTTGGTGGCCTTCTTGGCTCCGGGACCCTTGAACTTGTTGAAGGGGATTTTGACCTCAGACCAGTCGCCCTTCTTCTCCAGCTTGGAGACAAGGTACGAGCCGCCGTCCATCTGGCCCTCGTCGGTGAGCAAGACGACGCGCACGGCCTCCAGCGGCTTGGCGGGCCGAAGCGTTCGCTGCTGCCAGGTGCGACTGCCCCTGCGACTGGTCCGGCCAGTCATTCCCGGCATCCCCATGCCCTCGGCCCCACCCATTCCGGGCATTCCCATGCCCGGCATCCCCCCCATGCCCGGCATCCCCATGCCCTCCGGCGCACCCATCCCGGGCATCCCGGGCATCCCCCCCATGCCCGGCATCCCCATGCCGGGTGGCATTCCTCCGGGAGCACCCATTCCGCCGCCCGGCATCCCCGGCATCCCCGGCATCTGGGCATAGATCAGGTTGGGATCCCGGGTGGCGTCGGCCAGGCCGACGTTTTGCGCCGGCATTCCGGGACCGGTCGCGTCACCGCGTCGCCCCCGCCCGGTTCGCCCGCGTCGGGTCCTGCCTCTGGTAGCCTGAGCGGCGGTGATCTTCACCATCACCACCACATTGCTCCGCGCCCCGCTCTTGATATGCTCGGCCAGGTCAAGGGGGGTCGCGAGCTTCAGAAAGCCACCCTCGTAGTAGCCCTTCGTCTCGATCTCGATAGCCGAGGATTCCTCGTACTTGGTGCCCTTGCTGATCTCGGCCTTCCCGCCACCCCAGCCCGTCACCTGACCGGAGCCGTCGTAGATCGGTACCGGTGCCGCCGAGGCCACACAAGTTCCCAGCCCCAGCGCGGCAATAGCGACAACCAAAGCAAGATAAGCTCGCCCGGCCATGATGCTGTCTCACCCTTTCGCCCGCGGTGGCCCACGGGGTACCCGCTCTCCGTGGCCCGAAGCGATACGGCACGCCGGACCCATGGGGCGGGAAGCCTACAAGGTTGACAGGGCCACCGGGCCTTTCCCGGCCGCCCACGGATGCTCATCCAGTTTCAGTATACTACGGCCCACCGGGACTGTGAAGACCTGTTTGTTGCCGCCGGCGGTGCCACGGCACCGAGCAAAGCCGTCATTACCCCCCCAACCTCACGCCAGGAACCGCAACGCCACCACGTTGTGCCACAGCATGCCTTCCGCCGTCGGCCGCAGACGCTCCCCATCCTCCACCAGCATCCCTGCCGCCACCAGTTCACGAATCGTGTCCGAATAGCGCTCCGCCACATCCACACCGAAGCGCCGGGAAAGCCGGGCCATGTCCAGGCCCGCCACCGTCCGCAGGCCCAGCATGATCGTCTCTCCCAACGCCTCCTGACTACACAGACGCTCGCGCTCGCAGACCAGTTCGGTTCCTTCCAGGGCCCGACTCGTGTACTGCGCCGGGTCGGCCACGTTTCTGAAGCGCTCGCCCTTTAGGTAGCTCCACGCCCCGGCCCCGATCCCGATGTACTCCCCATTGTGCCAGTAGTTCAGATTGTGGCGGCTCTCCCGGCCGGCCCGGCAGTAGTTGGAGATCTCGTACCGTGCATAGCCCGCGCCTCCCAGCGTCTCC
Organism: uncultured Armatimonadia bacterium; assembly: GCA_964423635.1. Classification (GTDB taxonomy): domain Bacteria; phylum Armatimonadota; class Zipacnadia; order Zipacnadales; family JABUFB01; genus CAYRFY01. The sequence continues at coordinate 13,275 of CAYRFY010000041.1, forward strand.
ACGGTGCACCGCACCCAGTCCGGGTCCTCAGAACCCTCGGGGGCGGGCAGCCGCCCCGACCGCACCTGCTCCGTCAGCGGTGTGCCTTCCTCCAGCGACAGCCCGTAGGCGGAGATGTGCTCGGGGCCCAGCGCGATGGCCCGCTCAACCGAGCCCAGCCAGCCCTGCAGCGACTGCCCCGGCAGTCCGCGGATCAGGTCCACAGAGACGTTGTCAAACCCCGCGTCCCGGGCGTTCTCCACGGCCGCCGCGGCCTCGGAGGCCGTGTGGATTCTGCCCAGCAGGCGTAGCTCGTCGTCACAGAAGGATTGTACTCCCAGGCTGAGGCGCCCAAAGCCCGCCGCGCGCAGCGTCTTCAGGCCGGGGAGGGCCACCGTGCCCGGATTGGCCTCGAGGGTCACCTCGGCGCCGGGAGCAACGTCGAATGCGGCGCCGATGGCCGCCAGCAGCTCCGCGAGGAGTGGCGCAGCGTAGGTGGTCGGGGTGCCGCCCCCCACGTACACGGTATCCACGCGGTGGCCCCGATAGCGGGCGAGCTCCGAGAGCACGGCGTGCAGATAGGCGTGGCGCAGCGGCTCGCCGGCCACGATGGAGTTGAAGTCACAGTAGGTGCACTTGCGAAGGCAAAAGGGGATGTGGACGTACAGACCGGTGGGCATGAGGCACTCCGCGAAAACGCCACGAGCCAGGGCTCAAGCCCTGGCTCGTGGCAACGATCCGGCCGCCTGCGGGGCCCGCAGGTGAGCTACTCTACCTCGATGCACCACTGGCAGTTCCCGGCGGCGCAATTGACGGCCGTGGGCTTGAGGAACTTGACGTGGCCGTCGTAGAAGCAGTAGTTGGCGCCGCCGTTGTGACGAACGCCACCCGCATCCTCACGCACGAAGCCGTGGGCGTTGGAGCCGCTTTCGTTGGCGATGGTGATGCCGTCGTTGTAGTCGGTGAAGGTAATGACATTGGAGGCATCCCATACGGCGCTGTCCGAGCAGCCGCTGGGCGGCGTGGGCGACCCGGCTTCCCAGTGCACCGCATTCATCGCATAGCCGCCATTGAGGCCGACGTCGGGATTGCTGCCGTCGAAGCGATTGCCCGGGCGGTAGCTGGCGCACTGGAAGATCTGGACATTACGGATGTACGGAAGGAGCGACACACGCCAGGAGTAGTCGGTGCCGCTGAACCCATCGGCGCCATCCACTTCGGCGTGAGTGTACACGCAGATCTCGTCGTAGTCCTGGGAGTACATGGCCGCCGCGATGCCGATCTGCTTGAGGTTCGACTGACAACTGGCCTGCCGGGCCTTCTCACGGGCTCTCGCGAACACCGGGAACAGGATCGCCGCCAGAATGGCGATGATCGCGATAACCACCAGCAATTCGATCAACGTGAAGCCTCTGCGCATCTTCGCATCTCCCCTTCATTGGTACGGATGGGCGCCGCAGCGCACCTGTCTTGGGTCTCCGCGTTCGGCCGGCCCAGAACGGAAGTGCCTCGGGTCACGCCCCGCTTGCGGGCGGCGTCCACATCCGGATCGGGCGGCGACACCGTGTCGGCCGTCCCCACGGCGACACGTCGGAACCGCAGTCCCAGGCCGCCGTACCCCCGGGGCGTTGCCTGACTGCGGGGCCGTCTCCACCGACCGGCGGGTCGGGGAGGCAACCGACACCATACCTGCTAACATACAACTCAGTCGCCTCCGGGTTCCATCGGACTGCGCGCAGAGGGGCCGTGTTTGCACCGTCGCTCCCCGACCAATCGCCGCCGCCCTCAGTCATCCGACGGTATGCGGCCCAGCGCCGCGGCCGTCGCGATCCGCTCCGCGTCGGGCCCTTCCACATCCGTGATTCGCCGCAGGCCCGGCGTGCAATGGGGGCCGCAGTTGCACGGATAGCTCCACGGGTCGCCGTCCAAAAGGTCCGCCAACGCCGCCCACATCCGCCGGGTCTCGGCGCACAGCGTCACCGGCGTCTCCGGGCTCAGACGCCGTGACTCGGCGATTACATGCCGGTAGACCTCCTGCTTGACCTCGAAGGTGAAGGGCTTCTCGCCGTCCAGATCGCGCCGCCAGTTGTCTCCCCGCTCGGCCTCCGCCCTGGCCGCGGCGGCGACGAAGTCCGGGTCCAGGCTCTCGTGACCCATGGTCTCCTCCAGCTCCGCCATGCTGTCGACGAACAACAGCTCCATGCTCAGATTGTCGGGCCTGACCCGGCAGTACAGATACTCGAGCATCTCCGTGGTTTCCTGTCGCCAGTTGCGATGCGGAATGATGGGCTTGAGCTTGAAGCGCACCGTGTACCCCGCTTCCTGACAGCGGCGGGCGGCCTCGATCCGCTCCTCCATCGTCCCCGTTCCGGCCTCATAGCGGCGACCGGCGGTGCGCGTCGACAGCGTCCACAGCATGATGGTATGCCCGTTGTGGGGCAGGGAGAGCAGGAAGTCGGTGTTGGCGCTCTTGGTGAAGAAGATCAGGTACTGCTCGTCGCGGCGGGCAAAGTCACGCAGGAGCATCTCACAGGCCCCGTACTCGGGCTCGAGGGCTAAGACGTCCTGCTCCACATCGTACCGAAAGGTCTTCTGCCAGGGACTGTGCTCCACCAGCTCGCCCACCTTCTCCACGAACCGCTCGACATTGAGGTTCACCACGTACACCGAGCCGCGCTGGCAGTAGGAGCAGCGGTGTGCGCAGCCCCAGGCCGAGTGGATGTCCTGCAGCGTCCAGCACACGTGCTCCGGATTCCAGCGGTCGCGTAGCTCGTAGTGATAGAAGGGCGCGGCCCCCAGCATGGCCTGGATGCGCGAGCCGGTGAACCACTGCTTGCAGTCGCCGTAGGTATCGTGGGCCTCCACGCAGCGGCGAAACAGGTCGCTTCGCGACACCTCCGCCCTCTGCTCGGGGGTGAGCCACTTGAAGGCGGTGAAGAGCAAGTCCGGGTCGCCCGAATGCTTGTAGGCGCCCTGACGGACCTCGCCGATCCACTCGCTTTGGGCAATGGCCTGAGGCAGGTCCTCGGCGGCCAGCACCTGGACTTCCGACATGCTGCTCCCAAGCCCCCCGAGCAGCGTCTCCAACCGCCGTACATTGCGTTCGTCCTGAAGCGCCCAGTCCATCGCGTAGATGTGGCGCGGCTGCATCTGATACATGACGTCGGTCTCCTATGGTGGGGCGCCTTTTGCGGCATGGCGCTGCGTCAATGCACCGGCAACGCGCCGATGCGGCCCCTCTGAATGGCTCTTCGCCATGCACATCCCCGGCCGGGTCGAGCACTGCGGACGGTCAACATCGCGGGGCTCTGCCCCTGCACCCCGCTGGGGCCCCGGCCCCAGACCCCGTATGTCTGGCGACCGACGCGGTCACGGCCCCCAAACTTGCCTCATCCCTGGTACTGCACAAACAGCACCTTCCCGCAGCCTTGCCGTGCCATCAGGTCGTAGCCCTTCTGGGCCTCCTCAAGCGGGAAGCGGTGAGTCACCATCTTCCGCGGCCTAAGGCCCCGGCGCCACAGCTCCACCATGCCCGGAAACTCGCTGACCCGGAAGTACCAGGCACCGTAGACATTGAGCTCCTTGTGGATCAGGTCCCGGCTGGGGTTGAAGCAGGCCTGGGGCTGCTCGCCGACGATGCCGATCCTCCCGCCCTTGCCCGTCGCCTCGAAAGCCATCGCCACCGCCTCCGGTCTCCCCGTACACTCCAGACAGGTGTCCGGGCCGTCCCCGCCGGTGAGCTTCAGAAGTCTCTCCAGCGTGTTCTTCTTCCCGGCCTCCACCGTCTTCCAGGCGCCCAGCCTCTCGGCCAGATCCCGGCGGTAACGGCTCATGTCCACCCCGATCACCCGGGCGCCCAGAAAGCTCCACAGCGACACGATGCCGAGGCCCACCGGCCCGCAGCCGAAGACCGCCACCGTGTCGTGGGCCTGTATCCCCACCCGGCGGCTCAGGTGATACGCCACACCCATGGCGTCGCCGGCCACCAGCACGCCGGTGTCCCAGTCCATGCCCTCGGGGATCCGCAGGCAATGGCGGGCCGAGACGGCGATGCGCTCGGCATGGGCATAGCCGCTGGGCAGCATGTCGGGGCAGAAGATCTCGTTCCCGGCCCGGCAGTGACGGCACTTGCCGCAGCCAACGATGACGTGGGCGCCCACACGGTCACCGACCCGGAACTCGCTGTGCCCATTGGTGTCCACGATCTCCCCGGCGAACTCATGCCCCGGATTGCCGTGACGGCCCTCCGGGCTGTAGAAGGGCCCCATCTCACTGCCGCACAGCGCCGAAACCTTGATGTCGATGACCACCTCATCCGGCGTGGGTGTCGGCTCCGGCGCGTCGACGATTTCGACCTTGGAGTTTCCCACGAAATGCAGCGACTTCATTGTCGATCTCCCTCCGTCTGCCGGCCGTGGATAGCGCCGCCGGTGGTGTTTGGCGGACGACAAGCCTCGCCGCCGGAGAAGGTTAGAGTTCCGGGCCGTGAGTCCTTCCCGCCGCCGGGGCGAAGGGGCCCCGGCCCATCGCGGCGAAGTTCCGCCCACGCGACATCGGCCCGGAACCCACCACCGGGGAGAAAGGACCAGGCACCATGGGCAGGCTGGGAGTGCAATTGCTGGTCTACGGGGACCGCCAGCGTCTCGACCTCCCCGGCGTGCTGGCTCAGATCAAGGCCGCCGGCTACGACGGGGCCGAGGCCGGCGGCGACGGCCGCGGCCTCTTGCCTGCGGAGACACTCCTGACGAGGTTCGCCGACGCCGGGCTGGCGCTCAGCGGGCTGCACGTGGGCTACGCCGACTGCGCCGACGAGGCCAAAGTCGGCGAGCATATCGCGTTCCTCAAACAGGCCGGCTCGCGCTTCCTCATCTGCTCCGGTGTCGCCGACCTGAATGCCCTCTCCGGCTACGAGGCCTCCGCCGAGACCTTCAACGAGGTGGGCCGGCGGTGCCGCGAGGCGGGGCTGACCTTCTGCTACCACAACCATGCCTGGGAGTTTCGGCCCCTCGAGGGGGGTAGGCAGGGGCTCTATACGCTGCTCGAGCGCACCTCTCCGGAACTCGTCAAGCTCAATATGGATGTCTTTTGGCTGCACATCGGTGGCGTCGCCCCGGCCACCTTCATTGCCCAATACTCAGACCGCGTGGGCTACTATCACTTCAAGGACGGCGCGGGCACCCCGGAGAGCCAGACCTTTGTCGAGCTGGGCCGGGGCGAGGTCGATCTGGCCGCGGCGGCCGAGCAGGTCCGCCGACACCCCTGGCAGTGGGTGGTCTACGAGCAGGACCGCTGCGACCTGGACCCCGGGATCGCTGTCCAGCGGAGCTTCGCCTATCTCAAGCAGGTCGGGCTGTAGGGCTGTGGCCGGGAGGCCGTTCGCAGCCGGGTAGGGTGGGCCTTCCAGCCCGACTCGGCGGGGCAAAGGCCCGCCGCACACTCAGACCGAAACCGTCCCACCGGAGGGCACGATGAAAGCACTGCTGACGGACAACCACGGCGGGCTGTGGTTGCAGGACATCGCCCGGCCCGTGCCGGAGGACTACGACTGCCTGGTGCGCATCGAGGCCTGTCTGTTTTGCCACAGCACCGACCGGCACATCGTCGAGGGCACCTTCCTGTCACCCTTCCACGTGCCCAGCATCCTGGGCCACGAGGCCGTGGGGGTGATCGTGGACACCGGGCCGAAGGTGCGGCACCGCGAGGTCGGCGACCGCGTCCTGCGCGCCCAGGCCCTCTATCCCGGCCAGATCGCCGATGGCATCGGCTCCGGGTGGGGAGGTTTCGCCGAGCTGGGCAAGGTCCGCGACGCGCAGGCCATGGTCGATGACGGCCTTCTCAAGGCGGGCGAGGTCCCCCTGGGCTTCCAGTACCAGGCGGTGGTGCCACCGGACATCTCGCCGGAGCAGTCCCTGCTGCTGATTACCCAGAAGGAGATCTGGTCGGCGACCGCCAAGATCGGCGAGGGTTCCGGGCGCCGCTTCGTCGTCGCCGGAGCCGGAATCACGGGTTGCCTGTTCGGCCTGTTCCTGCGCTGGGGTGGCGCCCACGTGACGATGGTCGCGCGCCGCGAGGGACCGCTTCAGTTCGCCCGCGAGCACGGCTGCGCCGATGAAGTCCGGCTCCTGACGGCGCAGGCCGGCCTCCCCGCCGACTGCGACGGCCTCGTGGACACCACCGGGAGTCTGACCGTGGCCAGAGAACTGGCGGACACCGTCCTGAGCCCAACCGGGACGGTCTACAGCTACGCGGTGTATGAGGGCATGGGGCAGGAGGGCTTCTTCGATACTCTGTCCGCCGGACATCCATTCCTCCGCATCGACCCGGCGGAGGCCACGGCGCACGAGGCGGCGTTGCAGATGCTCCGCGATGGTCGCTTCGACCCCACCCCCTTCGTCACCGGCCGCTATGGTGTCCACGAGTGGGAGGCCGCCTGGCGCAGCGTGAACGACGGTTCCAGCCTCAAGACCGGGATCTTCTTCACCTGAAAGAGGCCCCGTGCCATGACCACTCCCCGCGAGAACCTGTTGAGTACGCTCGGCCACCGGCCCGCCGAATGGGTGCCGTTCACCGTCCACTGCGACCCGTACAATCAGCCCAACCGCCGGGGCATGGACCCGGAGCTGGCCGCGGCTCTGGGCGAGGTGCGCTGGGGCGGCACGGCGATGGTGACGCTCTCGCGCTATCTGAACCTGGATATCATGGACTGGTTCGGCATGCCGGCGGTGCGGATCACGCGGCGGAATGTGGAGATCGAGCAGACGACTGCAAAGGAGAGCACCACCCGCGTCTGGCACACACCGGCCGGCGATCTGCGCGAGGTGATTCGCGTCTGCCAAGACGACACCGGGGCGGTGTCCTCCAACTGGACGGAGCACATGGTCAAAGGGCCGCAGGACCTGGCCGCTCTGACCGCCATCTACGAGGACGAAGTCATAGAGCTTGACCCCGACGGCCTTGCGGCCACCCGGGAGCGCAGGGCCCTCATCGGCGACGACGGCATCCTGCTGGGAGCTATGGACGGCACGCCGCTTTCGATGATGGTCCGCGTCTACTCGGGGGTGGCGACCCTTGCGTACCTGTGGGCCGATGCCCCCGAGGCTTTGCGCGACTGCCTCCAGGTGATGGAGCACAACTACCGGCAGAGGCTGGCCGTCGGCGTGCAGTCACAGATCGACGTGGTGGTCAGCGTGGATGACACTTCCACGACCGCCATCTCGCCGGCGATGTTCGAGGCCTGCGGTCTGGCGGTGACCGATGCCCGTGCCGACGCCACCCACGCCGCGGGGAAGCTGTACTTCCACCACTCCTGCGGCCTGATCCGCGACCTGCTGCCCCTGTACCGGCGGACGCCGATGGACGCCGTGCACGCCTTCACCGTGCCGCCGTGTGGCGATGTGACCATCGCCCAGGGCCGCGAGGGCCTCGGGGAAGCCATCGGCATCATCGCGGGAGTGGAGCCGCTGGCCGGGCCGATGGACGATCGCGAGGCCGTGCGCGCCGAGCTGCACCAGATGGCGACCGAGGCCCGGCAGTGCGGCCCATGCGTCCTCAATCTCGCCGCCTACCCCCACCGCACCATGGAGCAGACGCAGTTTGTCGTGGACTGCTGCCGGGAGGCGGGGGTGGGGCCGCCCGATTGGCCCCGGCGCTCCCCCGGACCATAGCCATCCGCCCCGGCAGACCCATCCTTACCGACCCGCGGAGCGAGAGACCCGGGATGCGCCCTCTTCCGGGATTCTTCGCTCCCACAGACCCAAGGAGAGATCACATGTCGCTTGAGCAGCTCCAATTGGCCTATCACGTCTGGTCCGGCAGCTTCGAGGACTTCGAGACCGCCTATACGCAGGTCGCCGAGGCGGGCATCTCCAGCATCGTCCTCACGGCCGTCAGAGGCAATCTCGACCTGCGGGTTCCCGAGGACCTCAAGGAGGCAGGGCGCATCCTGCGGCGCCTGGGTCTGGCGGCCCCGGCCTGCCACTGTCAGGACTGGGGGCCATGCCACCTGACGGAGCCCGAGGACCGGCGCCCCGCCATGCTGGAAATGCACACCGGCCTGACGCAGGCGGCCGCCGAACTGGGAGCCCGCACCTTCGTGCTGCATATCGGGCACCTGGAAGCAGGGGTAGAGAAGGAGGTCTTGTGGGAGCGAGTGCGCCGCGCGGTGGATGCCCTGGTCCCGCAGGCGGAGGCCCTGGGGATGCTCCTGGCACTGGAAAACGGCATGCAGGGCTACCTGGCCACGAACCAGGAGCTGCTGAGTTTCGTCGCCGGCTACGACTGCCCCACAGTGGGAATCTGCTACGACTCGGGACATGCCCACGTCATGGGCGATGCGGCGGCGACATTGCACAGCCTGAGCCCCTATGTCGTCACGGTGCACCTGCACGACAATGACGGCATCGACGACCTGCACCTGCTGCCGGGGCAGGGGACCATCGACTGGAACTCGGTGGCCCAGGGCCTCGAGGCCTGTCCCAAGCTTCTGCACATCGAAACGGAGGCCGCGAATTGTCCCCAGTGGCCCCACTCCCGCGACTTGCTGAGCTATCGCGATGCCTATGAGCTCTATCGACGGATCCTCAGCCCGCGGGGGGTGTAGGACATGGCCCAAGAGGTGGGTCTGTGAGGTTAGCGGCAAGTTCCGGGGCACGTCTCCGCCCTGGGTGAACGTCTCGCCCTGCGGGATCGGGCCTTCCACTCAGATTATGCAGGTTCCGGGCAGGCGCCGATTCACGTCACCTCACCCC
>CAYRFY010000042.1:0-11091 GCA_964423635.1 uncultured Armatimonadia bacterium
GTGAAGGCGAAGGCGCCGATGGTAAAGCCGTTGCGGTTCCAGTCCGGGAGCAGGGCGTTGCCCTCGGCGATGCTGCTCACCTCGTCCCACTCCGCCCGCGAGATCGAGACGTGATAGCCCCCCTGGGTGGTTCCCCCCTGCAGCGTGTTCATCCCCCACTCATACGCCTGGCCCAGGAAGGCGTGGAAGACCACTATCAGCCCTACCAGCATGGCGATAATCACGAGCAGGGACATGTGGGAGGTCTTGACATGGGTCTCCTCTCCCAGCCGCAGGCTCTCGATCTGGTACGTCATGCCCTCGGGATAATCGCCGAAGTGCAGGAAGATCAGGCTGCCCAGATGAACGAGGTTGGCATGGCTGCCTCCGGGCATCAAGGCCTGTGAGCCCAGGAAGGACTTGAGCTGGCGGCTGGCCTGCCAGAAGGGAAACGAGGACAGGTACCCCACGCCGCTCTCGGCCCTGCCGCGGGTGAAGATGGTGGCGAAGAGCAGGATGAGGGAGAAGAAGATGCCCGCCACCCACCAACTCATCCCGGCCAGGTTGACCCACAGGCAGAGGGCCGCCAGGCCGCAGGCGCCGCCGATGAGGGCCAGTCTCGGGGACATGGGATCGGCCCAGGGATGGGGCTCGCCTTCGCCGGCCAGCGGCGTCCCGGCCATGGCGGCCTGCCAGACCCGGGCCAAAAAGCCCCGGGCGGCCCAGGCGTAGAACAGGGCGATGGCCAGGAAGGCACCGGCGCTTTGCTCCCAGTAGAAGGGAAAGCCCGAGGGCGGGCGCAGGCCGGCGACGCCGTAGAAGAGCCGGATCGGCTTGAAGTAGAAGAGGAAGAAGAACCACATGGAAAAGCACAGGTCCTGGGGCGCGAAGTACGCCAGACCGGATAGGGACGGATTGTAGATGAACATGAACTGTGGCCGCAGGGCATCCAGGGGCCGCTCGGTGAACAGCTTGCCCATATCGAAGTGAGTGCCCAGCGTGGGGACGCCGGGGTTGAAAGCGTGCAGCATGATGCTCAGGAAGTGGACGAAGGAGAGGGCGAAGCCCACCCACATGAGCGGCTCGGCCCAGACCGAGGTGCGCGGGCGCAGGCGGCCGGAGCCCGCGGCGGCGATGTACAGAGGGACCGTCACCATCGGGAAGCCCAGGTGCTCGTGCTCCACCCAGTAGCGCCGCAGGATGGCGGTGATGCAGTACAAAGTCCCCCACAGGACCATGAAGAAACCGATCCACAGGCCCAGCGGCCCCAGCCACGCCGACCAGGGCACCGGCGCATCGCCGGCACCCTCGTAGTACATGCGAAGGACCTCCGGATCCTGGGGCAGGAACCAGGAGGGGATGCATTGCTCGGCCAGGCGCGCGTAGTTGTTCTCGGGAGCGGCGAAGTAGTACGGGACGGTATAGGCCGGCAGAAAGCGGCTGACCCCGTCATAGCAACTGCTTGCGACGAGCACGAAGCAGTAGATGATGACGATGTCGCGGCGCTGCAGCTTCAGCGTGCGGGCCAAAAGCGGGTACAGGGCGGCCAGGATGAACAGGACGGCGAAGTGTACCTGGGGCAGCGCGCCGAGGCCCTGGATCTGGCTGACGGTCTGGTAACGGGCGCTCAGAACGCCCAGCACCAAAGCAACCAGCAGCGTGCGCAGGGCGATGGGTCGCGGACCGGCGGGGGGACTCTCATGTGCCGACGCCCGGGACGAAGTGGTGTGCATGGCGCGGTATGGTTCGCCGCCACGGGGCTTCCGTCCTGTAGGAGGGTTGGTGCAAGCAGCGGGGAAGAAGAACACCGGGCCGGGCGACGTCCCGCCCGGTGAGATAGGGCAGGGGCGACCACAGGCGTGGCCGAGGAGCCTGCCTTCGCCGGGGATGTCATTCTGAGGGCGTCGACTCCCGAAGGGAGCAGCCCGAAGAATCCCCTGACATTCAACGAGACTCTTCGCTCAAGCGTCGCAAGCGCGGGCTTGCGACGCCGACGCCCCAGAATGACATGAGCCGGGCCGGCCGGGCCCCTACGACGCCGGGTACCAGTGGGCCGGCTTCATGGCCTCGGTAAGGCTCAGCCACTTCGCGTGCCCGTCGGCATAGGTGCAGTTGATGCCGCCGTTGTGCAGCCCTGCGTCCTCATGGAAGTACATGCTGTGCATCGAGGCCTCCGTGGTCTGCGGGAAGAACCGCCAGCATAGGCCGATGGCCTGGCTGTCGGAGTAGCCCAGAACGTTCCGCATCCACCAATAGCCGAGAGTGCCGTCACAGACGATGATGCGCTCCGCCGGCTGCTTCACCCGCGCCTCCGGGAAACCGTCGTAGATGGCTCCCGTACGAGGCGGGCTGATCTGCTGGCCGGGGAAGTAGCCGAACTCGATGTTGTACGCATAGCCCGTGGGCCACGTCGGGTTCGACGGACAACGGATCATCTGCTCGTTTTTGATATACGGAGCCAGGAAGTAGCTGTACCAGGTCCCCCAGGGAGCCTGGCTGGTGGAGAAGGGGTAGAATCCGTCATAGTCCTGCTTGTACATCTCGATGGCCAGGCCGATCTGCTTGGTGTTGCTCAGGCACGAGGTCTGCCGGGCCTTCTCCCGGGCTCTGGCGAACACCGGGAACAGTATTGCGGCCAAAATGGCGATGATCGCGATGACCACCAACAACTCGATGAGCGTGAACGCCCTGCGCGACATAGCTTGCCCTCTCTTTCTCGCCACCTTTTCGGTGGGCTGTGGTGAACCGACGCCGTCGTTCCCGGACCGTACCGATACCGGCACCGGACCCGGTGAGCGCGACCATGAGACAGGAACGGCATGGCGGCATCCGGCCCATGGTATCAATGCTTCTGTCTTTGCGCAATGTTTCTCGTCGCGGGTCAAGATTCTTGTTGTGTTCTGTTATGTGCACGCTCACCGCGGGTAGACGCCCCGTCCAAGAGCCCGTCAAAGAGCTCCGGGCGGGGCCTGCGAGTTCGGAACGTCCGGCCACGGGGAACCGTCTGAGGCAGAAGTACACCACATCAAGGGGGTCGACAAGATGCGAAGCATTGGCAGGGTGGCGAGTCTGGTCGCACTGGTGTTGTCGCTTGCCGCGGGGAGTGTCTGCGCACAGACGGCCGGAACGATCGTGGCTGTCACCGTCTATCAGGGTCAGGCGTTGGTCACTCGCGAGGTGCGTCTCGAGGCCAAGGCCGGACCGCAGGAGTTCACCGTGCAGCAATTGCCGGAGATGATCGTCCCCGATTCGCTGTACGCCACGGGTGGCGATGGCCTCACCATCCGCGCCGTACGTTACCGGGCCTCGGCGGTGGCCGAGGACGTCCGGCCGGAAGTCAAGGCCATCGACGACCAGATCAAGGAGAAGATGCGACAGCAGCGCAAGACCGAATCGGAGATTGCGGTGCTTCAGAGCCGGACGGGATTCCTGGACAACCTGGAGCAGTTCGCGGCCGACAAGGCCACCGCCGAGATGGACAAGGGGACGCTGAACCCGGCGGCCCTCACCGAAACGGCGGAGTTCATCTTCACACAGAGGGATGAGATCGCCACCAAGACGCTGGAGCTGGAGAACACCAAGGAGACGGTGGCCGAGGAGCTGGTGGTGCTGCAGCGGCAGCGGGCGGAGCTGGCGGGACCGGGGAGCAGGACTCTGCTGGAGGCCGTCTTGTTCCTGGATGCCGCCGCGGCCGGACCCACAAGCCTGAGGCTGAGCTACCTCGTCGCCGGCGTGGGCTGGGCCCCTGCCTACAGCGCCCGACTCAACGAGGCCCGCGACCTCGTGGCTTTGCAGTACCACGCCCTGGTGACGCAGATGAGCGGCGAGGATTGGCCGGGGGTGAACTTGACTTTGTCCACCAGCAATCCGGACATGCGGGCCGCCGCGCCGCTCCTGTCGCCCCTGCAGATCGCCCTCGTCGCCGGGGGAGAAGCCGGAGGGCCGGAGGATGCCCAGGCCTACGCGCAGGCCAAGCAGATGCTCCAGCAGCAGATGCGGGCCCCCAGAAGCAGCGGCTTCAGGGGAGAGAAGGGTGACAAGGGCGACATGGGTGGCATGATGGGACCCGGCATGGGCATGCCCGGCATGGGCCCGACGCCTCCGGCCACCCAGAGCGGGGCCGATGAGGACATCTTCGACCTCAACCTGCTCGCCGCCAGGCTCCAGAACACGGAGCTCACCGCCCCCGATGAGGCGGTTAAGACCGCCCGCATCCTGGGGGCCGGACGGGTCGAGGGCATGTCGGTGGACTATCCCATCGAGGGCCAAATCAGCATCGAGAGCCGCCGGGATCAGCAGATGTTCCACATCGCCACCGTCGATCTGACGCCCCAGTTGGTCCACACCGCGGTGCCGCTCTTGACCGAGTACGTCTACCGCTCGGTGGAGTGCACCAATGCCAGCGACTATCCGTTCCTGCCCGGCCCCTACAGCGCGTACCTGCAGGGCGCCTTTGCCGGGCGCGGGCACCTGCCTTTGGTGGCCCAGGGGCAGGGAGTGACCATGGGCTTCGGCACCGAGACGAGACTGAGGGCCTCGCGCGAGCTGGAGGAGAAGACCACTACGGTCCGGGGCGGCAACAAGGTGGTGCAATACACCTACACCCTGCGACTGAGCAACTACATGGAGACCCCGGCCCGGGTGCAGCTCTGGGATCGCATCCCCAAGGCTCCCAACAACCAGGTGACGGTGACTCTCGTCGAGCCCAATCCCGCTTTAAGCCAGGACCCGCTGTATCTGGCCCAGCATCGCCCGCGGGGTCTCCTGCGCTGGGACCTGGAGGTTCCGGCGAAGGCCTCGGGCGCCGATGCCTTCAAGCTCACTTACCAGTTGCAAATAGAGCTGGATAAGAACTACGATATCGGAGAGCTACCCGACACGGTGGCCGAGGACATGCGTCGCGACCTGGACGTCATGCGCAGTATCAACGAGGCGGCCAGCGCGGCCCAGTAGGTCTCAGGGCCGTGTCGCCGTGTCGCCGGGGATGACGTGGCCGGCGGGGATGCGCCGGAGCACCGGCGCAAACTCCGCGACAGGTCCCGGGCACCGGGCGCGCGTTGTGTCGAAGAGGATCACGACCCGCCGCCGGCCCATGTCGGCGGCGGTTTTTCCCTGTCCGGGGGAAAGCCGTCTTGGGAGGGAATCTGGTCATGTCTGAGATCGTCGAGCTGTTCAAGAACCCGTCGCAGGCCTATCGCGTGCAGCCGTTTTGGTTCCTCAACAGGGGTTTTGATGAGGCGGAGCTGCGGCGCCAGATCGCCGAGATGGAGGACAAAGGAGTGGGCGGGGCGGTGCTCCACTGCCGCCACGGGCTCACGGTGGAGTACATGTCCGAGGACTGGCTGAACATGATCGGGGTCTGCATCGACGAGATGAAGGCCCGGGGCATGGAGGCCTGGCTCTATGACGAGGACGACTGGCCCAGCGGCACCGTGGGCGGCCGGCTCACGCAGCCTCATCCGGAATACCGCATGAGATACCTGCGGGTGCAGGAGATGCGCATCAACGGCGGCGTCACGTACCAAACGCGCCTGCAGCCCGACGACAACACCCTTCTCGCCGTCCAGGCCTGGCCGTACGAGGAGACCGAAGAGGGCCTCCGGCTGGCCCCCGAGCCCCACGACATCACCGAGTTCTACGCCGACGGGAAGCTCCAGTGGCACGCCCCTCTGGGAAAGTGGCTCATCGCGGTGCTGTGGGAATGCCCGGTGGCCGAAAGGGTCACCTGGGACCGCGGCTACTATCTGGACACCATGAACCCCGAGGCGGTGAACGCCTTCAAGTCCATGGCCTACGAGCCCTACCTGCGGTTCAAGGAGGATTTCGGCGCCACGGTCAAGGGCATCTTCACCGATGAGCCGGGGCTCATGATCCACGACGGGTTCTTCGGCGTCGAGGCCATGCGGACGACGGTGGAGGACCCCCGGGGCACGCTGCCGGGGACCATCATCGCCTGGACCCGGGACTTCCTGGAGAAGTTCCAGCAGCTCAAGGGCTATGACCTGTCCGGCAAGCTGCTGTGGCTCCTGTACGGCAGCGGGCCCTCGGTGCGCAAGGTCCGGGCCGACTACTACGACGCCCTGGTTACCTGGTACATCGAGGCGTACCATGGGAACCTGTCGGGCTGGTCGCGAGAGCACGGGCTGCAGTACATCGGCCACACTCTGGAGGACCCCCTGTGGGGCGCGGCGCGCTCGCAGGGCAATCAGATTCGCGTACTTGAGCAGTTCGACCGTCCGGGGCTGGATTATCTGGGACACGGTGTGGGCACCCGCGAGAATCCCTTCCGCATCCTGGCGGCCAAGTGCGGCTCCTCGGTGGCCCACGTGCAGGGCAAGCCCCGGGTGATGTGCGAGGCCTTCGGAGGCAGCGGCCACGGGCACACCATGGCCGACCGGAAGCTGGACGCCAACTTCATGGGCTGCCTGGGCGTGAACATGTACATCCCCCACGCCTTCTACTTCAGCTTCCAGGGCTTCCGGAAAACCGACTGGCCGCCCACCGAGTTCTACCACGCCCCCTTCTGGCCCTGGTACCGCCATTTTGCGGACTACATCGCCAGGCTCTCGGTCTTCGGCTCCGTGGGCACCCATGTGAGCGACGCCTGCGTGCTGCAGCCGATCCTCACCGTGCAGGCCGACATGTTCGCCGACGGCCGCTGCGTGCGCGAGCCCGAGGCCCAGCAGGTGTTCAATGAGGTCTCCGACCTGCTTTTGAGGCTGCATCACGACTACGACTACGTGGACGACAGCCAGCTTGCCCGGGCGCAGGTGGAGGATGGAAAGGTCAAGTTCGCCGAATCGGGGGAGACCTATCCGTGCATCGTCTTGCCGGGCTGCCGGGTGATGTCCATCACCGCGGCCCGCTATCTGAAGACCTACTTCGAGGCCGGGGGACGCCTGTTGGCTCTGGGCGAGCTCCCCGCCGAGTGTGAGGACCCGCAGCATGACGGCGAGCTTGGGGAGATCATCGCCGGCATCTTCGGACCGGGGGAGGAGGGACAGGGCCGCCGCAATGAAAACGAGGCCGGTGGCATCGCCATCGCCAGCCCGCTGCGCGGCCAGGACCTGCAGCTCTGGCTCCTGCAGACCATGCCCCAGCTCGTCGGCCCCGACGTGATTGTCGACGACGAGGAGCGCCGACCGGTGGAGGACATCATCTGCTGCCACCGCACCACCGAGGGCCAGGAGCTGTACCTGCTGGTGAACCGCACCAAGCAGGACATCGAAGGCATCTTCCGCGTGCGCAAAGAGGGGCTGCTGCAGGAGTGGTGCCTGGAGAGCGGTCGGATCCAGACGCTCTTCGGCGCCGAGAAGGACGAGGACGGGTGGCTGACTTATCATGTGGCACTGGACCCTTCGGCGGCGCTGTTATTGGCGCTCTCGCCCGGCCAGAAGGCCACCCCCGGCCTGGCTCCGCCCCAGCAGCGAAAGCCGATCACCCAGATCAAGCTCGACCCCCACTGGCAGTTCTCGGCGGGTGGCGAAAACGTCTTCATCCTGGATAGGTGGACCTTCACCGCTCGCGACACCGAGGCCGGACCCAAGCACGGCGTGGGCATCCCCGGACAGGTCAATACCTACCGCGCCGACTTCCTCGTCGAAACCCGGCCGGAGGCCGTTCGCCTGGTACTGGATGATGTGGAGCAAAACATCCCCTCCCACGTGGGCTTCCTCAGTCGCCGTCGCAACGTGGAGATCTACGTCAATGACAGGCAGGCTCCGGCGCTTGGACCCTCCACCTGGCAGGACAAGTACTTCTCCCAGACGGACATCACCGATCTCGTGGTCGAGGGTCGCAACCGCATCCAGATCGTCACCCTCAGCCTGCTGGAGCCCTTCCAGCACCTGAATGAGCCGGCCTATCTCGTGGGCGACTTCTCCGTCCTCAATGACGCGCTGGTCGCTCCGCTCACCACTATCCACGGTCCCTTCAGCCGCCAGGGCTACCCGCACTTCGTGGGTATCGCGACGTACAAGCAGACCATCCAGGTGCCCTCCGAGTACGCCGAGGGGCACCAGTTCATCCTCGACCCCGGCGACGTGTTCGACTGCTGCCGGATAGTGGTCAATGGGGAGGAGGTCGCCGTCAGGCTGTGGCCTCCATACCAGGTGGACATCACACAGGCGGTGCGCGCGGGCAGCAATGAGATCGTGGTGGAGGTCGCCAATTCCCTCACGAACCTGTACGACAAGGCCGACCGCACGTCGGGCCTCAGCGGCCCGGCCAGCGTGTGGGTGCTGAAGTAACGGCGGGGGGGGAGAACGGCGGGGACGGCGGGGACGGCTAACGGCCACGGCGCCGCTCCCTGCGTGTCCCGCTGGCGGGACCCGCTTTCCCTTTCCCTCTCCTTCGCTGGACGACGCTCAGGAGAGGGCTAACGACAACGGCTAACGGCAACGGCCGAAAGGCTCTGGAGCCCCGCCGGCACGGTGACTTTCACCAGTGTGTGCCCACGGCCTGGAGGGTGCTTGGCGAGGCCCGGGCCGGCAATTCTAGCAGCGATTCTAGGAGCGAGGTAGCGCGACCATGCTACAGGAGAAGGCTCTCAAGGCGCGTCAAGACCGGGCACGGGAGGAGGCCTTCAAGATCACCCGCACCGGTGCGGAGCGGGCGTTCTCCGAATACCAGGTGGATTCTTGGTCCGGGCGGACCTACACCGTGTGCATCCGCAGCCTCCAGGAGCGCACCAACTCCTGCACCTGCCCCGACTTTCAGACCAATAACCTCGGTACCTGCAAGCACATCGAGGCCGTACTGCTGCACCTGGAAAAAGCCGAAGGCACGCCGCAGGTCCGGAGGCCACAAAGGTACGCCGAGGTGCGCATGGACTATGGGGACGACCTGCGCGTGATCCTCGACCTGCCCCCCAAGCCTTCGGCCCAGATCCGTGCGGTGGCGGAGGAGTTCTTCCCCGATCGTGCGCTCAGTGACGAGGGAGCCCGGAACCTGGGGCGCCTGCTGGGCCAACTGCAGGCCGTGCCGGAGCGGGTTGTCATCGGTTCCGACGTCTACGAGCATCTGGACGTGCTCTCCGAGGCCCGACAGGACGCCGAGGACGAGCCCCGCCTGCTTCAGCAACTGGAGCGCGGCGAG
This sequence comes from uncultured Armatimonadia bacterium, assembly GCA_964423635.1. Classification (GTDB taxonomy): domain Bacteria; phylum Armatimonadota; class Zipacnadia; order Zipacnadales; family JABUFB01; genus CAYRFY01. The sequence continues at coordinate 9,076 of CAYRFY010000042.1, forward strand.
CTCACCCTCCCGGGCATGAAGCTGGACCTGTATCCGTACCAGAAGCGCGGCGCGGTCTTCGCCGCCCTGCGAAGGCGCACGATCATCGCCGACGACATGGGGCTGGGCAAGACAATGCAGGCCATCGCCGCCGCCATGCTCCTGCGCGAGCGCCGGGGCATCCGCAGCGTCCTGGTGGTCTGCCCGGCCTCTCTCAAGCATCAGTGGCAGCGCGAGATCCAACGGGCCTGCGATGCGGATGCGCTGGTCATCGAGGGCGGACAGCGCAACAGGAAGCAGCTCTACGGGCAGGACGCCTTCTTCAAGATCGGCAACTACGAGTCGGTCATGCGAGACGAGAAGTACATCAATGACGCGGGTTTCGATCTGGTCATTCTCGATGAGGCGCAGAAGATCAAGAACTGGAAGACCAAGACCGCCACGGCGATCAAGGGGCTCAGCAGCCGCTACTGCATCGTCCTCACCGGCACGCCGCTTGAAAACCGGCTGGAGGAGTTGTACTCCGTGGTGCAGGTGGTGGACGGGCGCCTGCTGGGGCCGCTGTGGCGCTTCGAGGAGGACCACATCCGGGTGGACGAGCGCGGTCGTGCCGTGGGGTACAAGGGACTCGACGACATCCGCAAGCGCCTGGCTCCCGTCATGCTGCGTCGCCGCCGCCAGGATGTACTGAGGGATCTGCCCGACCGCATCGACCAGGACTACTACGTAGGCATGACGCCCCAGCAGTTGTCCCCCTACTACGAGCAGCAGCGGGTCGTGGCGCAGATCGTGAATAAGAAGTACATGACGGAGGTGGACTTCCAAAGGCTCATGTGCGCTTTGCAGAACATGCGCATGCTCTGCGACTCCACCTACCTGTTCGATCAGGAGACCAACCACTCGCCGAAGCTGGAGGACTTCGAGGAGCTGATCTCCGAGATCGCGCTGGAAGGCGGGCGGAAGGTGGTGGTGTTCACCCAGTGGGAGCGCATGCAGCAGAAGGTCATGGAGATCCTGGACCGACTGGGTATCGGCTACGCACGGCTCCACGGCGGCGTGCCGTCGGCCAAGCGCGGAGCCCTGATCGACAGGTTCCGTGAGGAGCCCGAGTGCAAGGTCTTCCTGAGCACCGATGCCGGAGGTGTCGGCCTTAACCTCCAGGCGGCCTCCACGGTGATCAACCTCGATTTGCCCTGGAACCCGGCGGTACTGGAGCAGCGCATCGCGCGTGTCCACCGCATGGGGCAGACGGATACGGTGCACGTGATCAACCTCATCGCCCAGGGGGCCATCGAGGAGCACATCCGCGGCGTTCTGCATACCAAGCAGGCGCTCTTCACCGGCCTGCTCGAGGGCGATATCGATGAGTTCGCCTTCCCGCAGGGCGGGCGCAGGCAGGAGTTCGTGGACACCGTCACCCAGATGATGGAGGGCGAGCAGGAGCAAGAGGAGCAGCGGGCCGAGGAGAAGGACGAGGGCATCCTGGGGTTCATCGGCCAGATCGATGCAGAGGCCGAGCCCGCGGAGGAGCGCGCCGGGGCCGAGACCGAGCCGGATATGGATCCGCGGACGGCCGAGGTCAAGGGAGCCGTCTCGGGCTTCGTGGAAGCGGGGCTCAAGCTGCTGGGAGCCGTGGCTCCCGGAGCGGTAGAGCAGGACGCCGTGGGGCGCATCCGGCAGAGCGTGGCGGATGCGGTGAGCTACGACGCGGAGGCCGACAAGGTAAACGTGGCCTTCTCCATGCCCAGCCAGGAGCAGATCGCGACTGCCTTCACCGCCCTGGCAGGGCTGTTCGCGCCCAAGAGCGGGTAGCGAGGCGAAGATCGTGCAGAGGCCGGGGCCGCGGGCATCCGGACTCGGACGGCGCGGCGGGTATCCGGTCCCCAGCGATGCCGCGCGTCCCGGGCGCGGAGGACGCGGCGGGCATCCGGTGCCGAACGGCGCGGCGGGCTCACGGTGCCGAACGGCGCGGCGGGCTCACGGCCGCCGCTAGGTAGCGCCCCTGTGGGGCGCTGATGGCCCTTCGGGCCAGACGGC
>CAYRFY010000042.1:11191-21824 GCA_964423635.1 uncultured Armatimonadia bacterium
GCGACTCGTGACTCGCAGACTCGCCGACTCTCTCCCGGCAAAGGAGCCTGATGGCTGTGATTGTACATGTCGAGAACGGCCTTGCCGGCTGTCGGCTGGCCACACGCCTCGAGACGGTGACAGTCGTCGTCGACGCCCTGCGGGCCAGCGCCAATATCGTCTCCATGTTCCATTACGGAACCCGGGAGGTGCTGGTGGTGGAGCAAGTCGAGCAGGCCTTCGCGGAGCGCGAGCGCAGGCCGGGGGCGATTCTTGTGGGCGAGCGAGGTGGGCCCATGGTGCCCGGGTTCGATCTGGGCAATAGCCCTCTGCAGGAGCCGCCGAGCATGGACATCAGCAGTGTGATTTTCAGTTCGTCCAACTGCTCTCGCTGCTGCGTGGGCGCGGCCTCGTGCCCGGTGACGCTGCTGGGCAGCACGGTGAACGCCTCCGCCGTGGCGGCCCAAGTGCTGGCCGAGGCCCAAGAACGGGGGAAGCAGGAGGTCGTGTTCATCACCGCCGGGGCCGCGGAGGACGAGGTGCGGTTGACGATTGAGGACCATCTGGCGGTGGGCGCGATCGTGGCGCGTTTGGGGAGTGTGACGCCGGGCAACGATCGCGCCCGTGTCTGTGAGATGCTGGTGCAAGACGCCGATCAGGAGGCGCTCACCTTCGGTTTCTGCCACTCGGACAACGGCAGGCGTCTGACCCGGATCGGCCTGGGCGAGGACGTCCGGTTCGCCGCGCGGCTGGATGCCTTCGGTCTTGTCCCGCGCGTGGCCGGCACCGTGGATTTGCCGGACGGTGGGCTGGGGGCCCTGCTGCGCGGGGGATAAGGCGGCGCGGGCCTTGGCTGACGGCAACGGAAGTGGTACTCTCTAGCGGCCCACCGCGATTAGGAACGGAGGCGGCCCCATGAAGCCTTACTCGCTCATCCTGTGTCTGCTCGGCGCCACCACACTGTGCCACGCCGAGGTGCTGTTCTCCGATTCCTTCGAGACCGCCGACAGGTTGCCGTGGCAGAAGTCCTGGGGGCCGGCGGAGCGGTCGCAGGATTTCTCCCAGGACGGCGAGTGGTCGGTCAAGGAGACCCTCGAGGACGAGCACGGACTCAGCGTGTGGTTCCTGGAGTTCCCCGCCGAGCTGCGGGCCACGTACCGCGCCGGCGCGTGGGTCTACGTGCCGACCCAGGACAAGCAGGGCCTGCCGGCGCTGAGCTTCAACAGGCAGGACTGGTCGCCGCTGGCCGCCGCGACCACCGATGTGCGAGACGAGTGGGTCAAGCTCGAGATCGTCTACGAGAACAAGGACCAGACCGCCATTCGGCTGCAGCTCTTCCAGCATGGGCAGGGCCCCGGCCTGGGCGGCTGCGTGATGTACTGGGATAACGTGGTCGTGCAGCGTGAGATGGGAGAGATCAGGGTGGACGAAGGCATCGCCATCAATCCGCATGTGGTGGAGGGCCTGCAGGTACGGCCGCTCGGGGGCATGAGAGTCGTCGTCGATCCGGGGAAGATCGAGATCGGCGGTCAGGTCGTGGAGGTGGCGCAAGCCACGGAGTTCGAGGTCGCGTGCCCGCGGGTGCTACAGGTGCGCGATGAGGCCGGGACGCTCACCGAGCAGGAGCCCAGGGGCTACGGCCAGGGCACCCCGCTGCGGGCCTGCATCGGGGACGGCATCACACTGGCCGACACGCTGCAGCCGGAGACCCTGGTGGTGAAGGCCGAAGCCGGCCCTGAGGGCAGGCCGTATGTGGAGGGCACGGACTGGCGGGCGGACAAGAAATGGGCGCGGATCGGCCGCATCGAGGGCGGGGCCATCGCCGCCGACACCACGGTCTATGTGGACTATGCCTACAGCCTCACCCGTCTGGACACCATCGTCGTGCACTCGGACGGCACGGTGGCGCTGCGCACCGGCGCAGAGGCCAAGGTCTGCCCCGCTCCGCCGGCGCTGGACGTGTTCTCACAGCCGCTATGCAATGTCTACCTCCCCTGGAGCTGCCGGGAGATCACCCCTGAGTTGATCTATCCCATCGGTCCGTCGTTTCCCGCGGTCGCCCAGGGCGAGCTGGAGCGCAATGCCGCCCTGATCCCCGAGACGCTGCGGAAGCTCGAGGCGGGCGGGGACTTCACGATTCTGTTCTGGGGCGATTCGGTCACCTGCGGCGGGACGGCCAGCAGTCAGGCCAAGGCCTTCCCACAGTCCTTTACCGCCTGGCTGCGCAATAAGTACCCGCAGGCCAATATCAAGTACGTCAATGCCGGCACGGGTGGGTGGAACAGCAATTCCAAGCTTCCACTGTTCGAGGAGGAGGTCGTCGCACACAAGCCCGATCTCATGGTCATCGAGTTTGTCAATGATATGGGGATGGACCGGGACACGATCTTCGCCAACTACACGAAGGCCGTATCGCGGGTGCGCGAGTGGGGCTGCGAGGTGATCATCCTCACCCCGCACTTCGTGCGCCCGGATTGGATGCCGGCCGAGAGCATGCGGACGCCCGAGGTGAGGCCCGCGGTGGGGTACTTGAAGGAGTTCGCGGCCGAGAGCAACGTGGGCCTGGCCGACGCTTCGCGCCGTTGGGCCCATCTGTGGATCGAGGGCATCCCGTACATCACGTATCTGTTCAACACCATCAACCATCCGGACGACCGGGGCCATCGGCTCTTCGTTGAGGAGCTGCAGAAGTTGTTCCCGTGAGGAGTCACGAGTCGGCGAGTCGCGGGTCGCGAGTCAACGGCGGACGTCAACGGCGCCAACGGCGTCAACGGCGGACGGCGACGGCGACGGCGGTCCTCACCCCCGGCCCCTTGTATGGTTGTGGGGCGTGGGGGGTGACGGCAACGGCGAGAGGCGCCTGTCGTTGGTGGGGCGTGGGGGGTGACGGCAACGGCGAGAGGCGCCTGTCGTTGGTGGGGCGGGCTTTCCAGCCCGCCGCCGTTGCTCCCGCCCTGCGGAACCGTTGTCGTTCGCCTCGTCACCGGCGGAATGGGCCTGCCATCGGCTCAAACCGCCGGTACCCGGCTTTGCGAACACACCATCAGCCCAAATAGGTGATCGCCAGATGAAGATGCCTCTTGTTCTGCTCGCGCTGCTCCTGCTGACCCCTGCCGTGTTCTCGGCCGACTGCCCCCCGGGGACGGTCGCCACGACTGCCCTGCCCGCCCCGGTGCACCTGAGCTACGACTTCGCCACCTGGCCACAGGAGAGCTTCCTCATGGCCCGTGAAGAGCGCTTCCCCACGGCGGGCGAGTTCTACGTCACCGACAGGGGGCTTCGCAACCGCATTCCCGACGGGGTGGAGGAGAAGGACCTCATCGCGGCAAAGGACGGTGTGGGCGTGGCCAGCGCCATCATCCGGGACCTCTCCATCGCCGATGTGCGTGTGGATTGCTCCATGGCCTTCGAGGCCAAAGGCGCCCCCTCCGTCCTCCTGCGGGCCCAGCTTCAGGACGGTGTGCTGGGGAAGATGTACTCCCTGGTGCTCTACGACAAGGGGCTCAATCTGTGGTTCTTCAATGGCGAGAAGTGGGCTAAGGCGGCCTCGACGCAGTTTGAGGTGGAGGCCGGCAAGGCCCATGACGTGCGGGTGATGATGAAGGGCAAGCGCTGTTGGGTTGCGGTAGACGGAGATGTCATGCTGGAGACACGCGAGCTTGAGTTCACCGAGGCCGGGGCGATCGGCATCTGGGCCGGCGAGGGCCCCTGCACCTTCGGCGACATGCGTGTACGCTATACCAGTCAGTAGGATGACGGATGGTCCGCCGTGCCCTCCGCAGCGCAATGAAGATCCGCGTGGGGCGCCGTCCGCCGCCGTCCGCCGTCGACGCCGTGTTCCGTTGACGCCGTCCGCCGTCTTCCGTTAACTCGCGACCCGCGACTGGCGGACTCGCCGCCTCCCGCAGGGCGGGTCCGCCGTCTTCCGTTGACTCGTGACCCGCGACTGGCCGACTCGCGACTCGCCGCCTCCGGAGGTTCCCAGGATGCTCCCACAAGCCAGCAGTCGCAGCGGCCGCCCCACGGTCCGCTCCGCATGGGTGCTCTCCGTGGCACTCTTGATCGGATCTTACTGTGCGGCCTATGCCGCCGACCTGAACATCACCATTTCCAGGCGCATCCCCTGCAAGGGAGATACGGTGAAGCTGGGAGCCTATCTGGATGAGTGGGTGAAGCCCGCCGGCGATGACACGGTGGTGTTCAGCGTCGGTGCGGGCGAGGAGGAGCAGGTGATCGGCAAGACGGTGCTATCCACCGATACGGGCCGGCCGTTTGAGGCCTTCGTGGAGTGGTCACCCCGTCAGTCGGGGCAGTACCGTCTCCAGGCCGTGCTGGAGTCCACGGGCGCCCGGACCGCGCTGCTGGTTCCGGTGGTCACACAGGATGTGTACTTCTGCTGGTACGGCAGGACCCGGGATGAGGTGGAGTGGATCACACACCACCTCACCGCCGCCGAGTCGGAGATTCCCCGGCTCCATGGGCGCGGTATCGTGGCGCTCAAGGCCGTGGGTGGGGTCTCGTATCTGGGCGGGCCGCGCTGGGATGAGATGCCCCGGGAGGTGGACTTCGAGAGCCTGGCGCCCCGGGTGGTGCGGGACTATACAGAAGTGGACCCCTGGGACGGCATTGCCATCGACGAGCTGGGCATGTGGGAGCAGCACCCGGAGCAGACCCAGCTCGCGCTGGGATTCTGGCCGCTCTTGGCCGAGGCCCGCAAGCAGCGCCCGGACAAGTTCATCGCCGCCTGGCAGTTCGCGGCGCTCTCGCCCCTTGTGTGCAATATGTTCCGCGACACCGTGGACCTGGTCATGTGCGAGGTGTACACCAACTACTTCAAGGCCTGGTACGACCAGCACACCTTCCACGAGTATCTCAAGCAGCGCATCGATATGGCGCGGACCATGATGGTGAGCAAGAAGACCGTCATCGGCCTGTCGATCTCCACGGATTACGGAAGCAGTACGCCGGAGGAGATCGAGGACCATATCCGCACCATCCGGACGTTGGGCCCGGAGATGCGGGGCCTGGCGTTCTTCACCACCAGTCGCTGTGACGAGGCGGTACTGAGGCGGGCCAATGACTGCTGCTATCGGTACTTCGTCAAGCCTGCGGTGGCGCTGTTTTCCGAGGCCGACCTGACGCTCTCGGACTATCAGCCCGACCACCACGGCATGGTGCGGGTGCATGCCACGGTGCACAATGTAGGCGGGATGGAGGCGCGCAACGTGCGGGTGCGATTCTGGGATGGTGACCCGGCCAATGGTGGGGCGCAGGTGGGGGGCACCCAGGTGATCCCGCGTCTGCCGGCGGCGGAGTGGGTAGACCCGCTGGCCAGGGATCAGTCCAGCTACGAGCCGGCGGAGACCATGCGCCGCGAGAGCTTCGGGATGGTGACGGTGTCGGTGCCGTGGCGCGCGCTGGCCGGCCCGCATGAGTTGTGGGCCGAGATCCAGCCGGACCCGCAGTACACCACGATTCGCGCCTGCCAAAGCCGGCGCATCAGCGTTCGCTAGACCCGGGCCGAGGGCGGGCGCCCGGCCTCACACCACAGGAACACATGGCCGCTTCGGCGCCCCGGCCGCAGGTATCGCCGACCCATGCGCGCCACGGCCCGCAACCGACGATCCTCGGCCGACGAGGAAGCCGCGGCGCCGCCGGCGAAACCTATCCGTGCCCGCCGGGGCGGCAAAAGGAGACGATGACACCCATGAGCAAAGATGTGCTGTCCGAGTTGGTCGCGATGTCCAATCGCATCGGCGATCCCGTCAATGACTTCGTCATTCTCGGTGAGGGCAATACCTCGGCCCGATATGATGACGAGACCTTCTATGTCAAAGCCAGCGGTACGGAGCTGCGCACCATCAAGGCCGAGGGCATGGTCCGCGTGCGCTTCGAGACCGTCCTGAAGCTGCTGGACGCCGAGGGCGTCGATGACCAGGTCATGAAGGACACCCTGGCCGCGGCCTCCGTGGACGCCGGGGGCATGCGACCCTCGGTGGAGACCGTCATGCACGCGCTCTTGCTGCAGCTTGAGGACGTGAACTTCATCGGCCACACCCACCCGACCGCGGTGAACTCCATCACCTGCGCCAAGGAGGGCCACAAGGCCTTCAGCGGGAGGCTGTTTCCCGACGAGATCGTGTGTTGCGGCGTGGCTCCTATCTGGGTCCCCTATACCGATCCGGGCATCTCCCTGGCCCGCAAGGTGCGTGACGAGGTGCAAAAGTACGTGGAGGAGTTCGGCCTGCGTCCGAAGGTCATCCTCATGCAGAACCACGGGATGATCGCCCTGGGCTCCACGCCGGCCGAGGTGGAGGCGGCGACCCACATGATGTGCAAGACGGCCCGGGTGCTGGCCGGGACCTATACCTTCGGCGGGCCGCGCTATTTCAGCGAGCAGCAGGTCGGCCGCATCTTCAGCCGCCCGGACGAGAAGTACCGGATGGCGATCCTCGACGGCAAGTCCTAGCCGATGGCCGGTCCGCCGCCAGGAGTGGTGTCGCGGCGCACACTAGACGACATCGGGGAAAGGAAGCTACTGATGACATTTGAACAATACAAGGCCGGCGGCGGGCAGATCCCCCAGACCATGCCCGCGTGGCAGGTCTTCGGCAGCGGCTTTGAGAACCTGGGCAAGGACGGCAAGCCCGTGGACATCGACGTGTACGAGGTGGGCCCCGACCAGGTCCTGGCCCGCGTCGACGCGGCCGGATTGTGCTTTTCCGACATCAAGATCCTCAATCTGGGGCGCGAGCATCCGCGCCTCTTCAACCGTGATCTGGAAAACGACCCCATCGTCATGGGGCACGAGGCGGCCATCACCATCGTCAAGGTGGGCGAGAACCTCCAGGGCAAGTACGAGATCGGCGACCGCTTCGTGGTGCAGGCCGAGGCGTACTACAAGGGCAAGAACCTCGCCTTCGGCTACATGCTGCCCGGAGCCCTGCAGCCGTACACCATCATCGGGCCCGAACTCCTGGACGGCGACGACGGCTGCTACCTCATCCCCGTCAAGGACGAGACCGGTTACTCCGAGTCTGCTCTCTCCGAGCCGTGGGCCTGCGTTGTGTGCGCCTATCGCGTGCAGCCCCGCAGCGCTCTGAAACAAAGCGGTGTGGTCTGGATCATCGGCACCCCCGGCGGCCGGGGACGTCCGTACTCCGTGGGGCCACTGGCCAACGGGATCACCATCCCGGCCAGGGTGTACCTCACGGATGTGGATCCCGCCCTGGCCGGCGATATCAAGACGCTCTGCCGCGAGGGCAATGTGGCGGTGGAAGACACCGCCTCATTCGGCGATCTGGATCTCGAGAAGTTCCTTCCCGACGGTGCCGACGACATCTTCATTCTCGGCGCCGACTGTCCGGAGACGATTGAGAAGGCCGGGGCCAAATTGGGCAAGGGCGGCATCCTCAGCCTCATCTCCGAGCAGGGCGTGGCTCGACCGCTGAGCATCGATGTCGGCCGGGTACACTATGACGGCACCTTCTACCAGGGGACGGCTGAGACCGACGTCTCCCGGGCCTACAGAGCGGGGCGCGGGCCGGAGCTCAAGGTTGGCGGCAAGGCCTGGATGCTCGGCGGTGCCGGCCCGATGGGGCAGATGCACGTCCAGCTCGCCATCGAGCGCAAGGACGCCCCCTCGGTGATCGTTGCCAGCGACATCGACGCCGAGCGCCTGGCCACCTTGCCCCAGCGTTTCGGCCCCGCGGCGGCGGCCAGGGGTATCGAGCTCATCTGCCTCAATCCGGCGGAGCTGGGGAACGAGGGGTTCGACAAGGCCCTGCGCCGGGTGGCTCCCGACGGCTTCGACGATGTGGTCGTCCTTGTGCCGGTACCCGCCCTGGTCGAGCAGGGCTCACGCTATCTGGCCGACGGCGGCTGGCTGAACATCTTCGCCGGCGTCGCCCGCGGCACCATGGCCGGCCTGGAGCTCAGCGACGTGGCCCTGCGCGGCGTGCGCTACACCGGCACCAGTGGCTCCTCCATCGACGATCTGCGCAAGACTTTGCACCTCACCGAGGGTGGCGAGCTCTCGCCCAACCGCTCGGTGGCGGCCATCGGCGGCATCTACGCCGCCCATGAGGGACTCGAGGGGGTCAGGGATGCCGAGTTCACGGGCAAGGTCGTGATCTACCCGCAGTTTTCGGACCTGCCTTTGACCCCGTTGGAGGACCTGGCCGACAAGCTCCCCGAAGTGGCCGCGAAACTGAGCCCGGAGGGGGCCTGGACCAAGGAGGCCGAGCAGGCGCTGTTCGAGCACTTCCTGGGGTAAAGTCACGGTGAAGGGCGGGAGCCGCGCCGCGCAATTCAGGCTCCCGCCCGGCTCCCTGTCGTCGGCACGACGGCCGACGGCCCCGCGCCCTGCGGGGACCGCCCTGGAAAGCGCCGGCGGCCGCCGAGCGCGCCGGGCCTCCAGAACCACGGTCCCGGTGATCGCGAACGGCGCCCTGCGCTGCTCGGACCTGATCACATGCATCCGAGGTATCTTCATATGGCAACACCAGAGACGTACCCCGTGCCCGGCCCCAGCCCGCGTCTGCCGGGCAAGATCGCCATGGTCACCGGCGCCGCTCAGGGCCTGGGCGAGGCCATCGCCGCGCACCTGGCGGCTCAGGGCTGCAGCGTGGTCGTCACCGACATCAATGCCGAGGGCGCCGCCGAGGTCTGCCGGGCATTGGCCGATAAGTACGGCTGTGAGACGCTGGCCCTGGGCTGCGACATCACCGATGAGGCCGATGTGGAGGCCGGCTTCGCCGCCGTCGCCGAGAAGTTCGGCCGCCTTGACGTCCTCGTCTCCAATGCCGGAATCCTCATCTCCGGTGAGATCACCCAGTTCGATGTGGCCAAGTGGCGCAAGGTGGTGGACGTCAACCTCGTGGGCTACATGGTCGTGGCCAAGCATGCGGCCAAGATGATGTTGGGCCAGGGCGGAGGCTCCATCATCCAGATCAATAGCAAGTCGGGCAAGGTGGGCAGCAGCAAGAACAGCGCGTATGCCGCCAGCAAGTTCGGCGGCATCGGGCTCACCCAGAGCCTCGCCCTGGAGCTGGCCGAGCACAATATCCGGGTCAACGCCATCTGCCCGGGGAACCTGCTGGATTCGCCGCTTTGGCAAGACAGCCTGTACGAGCAGTATGCCAAGCGCTGGAACAAGACCGTCGAGGAAGTGCGGCAGATGTACGTGGACAAGGTGCCCATGAAGCGTGGCTGCACCTACGCCGACGTCTGTGGCGCAGTGATCTACCTGGCCGGCGACGAGGCCGCCTACCTCACCGGCCAGGCGCTGAACGTCGACGGCGGCCAGACGATGCATTGAGCGGCGAGTCACGAGTCACGAGTCACGCGTCAACGACTGACGGCGTCGACGGCAGATCGCGCGAGATTGCCCGCCCGGCCCGAAGCCGGGTGTGTCTTGACCATCCTGCTCGTCCTGATGGAGGGAAGCGTCATGAGGCGATTGCTCACCGGCCTGGCTACGGTCTGCGCCGTAGCAATGATGCTGATGCTCACCGGCTGTCCACCGCCGCGGGCGGTGGGCGACATCCCTCCGCCGCCAACCGTGACCATCGCGGGGGAGGACCGGCCCGCAGATGATGGGGCCCAGAAGGCCCCGGCCGCTCCGGAGGCCTCCGCACAGCGCCCGATGACGCCGGAAAGCTCCACCCCGGCAGCGCCGGATGGCGGTGCCGTCTCCACGCCGTCGGCCACGCCCACGGGCCCACGGAGCACCCCGGCGCCGGCGACCGCTCCGGCGGCACCCGCGAAAGCCAAGACGCAATCCGGGCCCGTCGACAAGCCGGTAGCGCGGCCCAAGGCCGCACCGTCGACCGCCTCCGGCACCAGCGCCCCCAGGCCTGCGGACAAGCCCGGGGCTACAAGCCCGAGCGCCGGGACGCAGCCCAAGACCGGGGCAAAGACACCCACGTCGACGGCCAAGACCCCCGCCGCTCCGTCGGCGCCTGCCGCCCGGAGCTCGGCGGGAGCCGGTGCGTCGGCACCGCGCAGCGCCACGAGTTCGGCGGACGCGAGGTCACGCGAGACGGCGGCCCCCGGGAGCGATGCCAAGTCTCCGACCGTCGCCGAGCCGACGGCCTCGAAGACCTCACCGGCCCCGGACTCGAAACCTGCCCTCACTCCACGGGCCCCGGAGCCCGTGCAGCCCGGTGCAGGGCGATAAGGGGAGGCGACACAATGGACATCCACGATGTGATCGCGAGTCGTCGTAGCATTCGCAAGTACCGGCCCCAACCTGTGGAGCCGGAGAAGCTGCAGCGCGTGCTGGAGGCCGGGCGTCTGGCCCCCACGGCCGCCAACAGGCAGGCCTTCGTGATCTACGTGGTGACCGGCGCGGGGTATGAGCCAATTCGGGCGGCCTACGCCAAGGAGTGGTGCTGGGAGGCACCGGTGGTCCTGGTGGTGTGCTCGCGGCCTGCGGCCGCCTGGACTCGCGGCGACGGTAGGTGCTATGCCGACGTGGATGCGGCCATCGTGATGGACCACATGGTTCTGGCCGCCGCGGCCGAGGGCCTCGGGACCTGCTGGATCGGCGCTTTCGACGCCGCCGCGCTCCGCGCCGGGCTGGGCCTGCAAGATGATATGGAGCCCGTGTGCATGACCCCCCTGGGCTATCCGGCGGAGAGTCCGGACGCTC
>CAYRFY010000043.1:0-254 GCA_964423635.1 uncultured Armatimonadia bacterium
GACCAGTTCGCCGTCAAGGGTGTGGTGAACCTCGCCGAGTACAATGCCCTGGCGCAGATGCCCAAGGAGCACTCGGTGGATGAGTTCGACCCGCTGCCGCACGTGGTCATCGTCATCGACGAGCTGGCGGACCTGATGATGCAGGGGCGGGCGGAGTTCGAGTTCTCCATCTGCCGCATCGCCCAGCTCGCCCGTGCCACCGGCATCCATCTGGTCTTGGCCACACAGCGGCCGTCGGTGAAGGTGGTCACCGG
>CAYRFY010000043.1:264-11814 GCA_964423635.1 uncultured Armatimonadia bacterium
CAATGTGCCCTCGAGGGTGGCGCTCTCGGTGGCCTCCCAGGTGGACTCGCGCACGATCCTCGACCGCCAGGGAGCCGAGCGTCTCATCGGCCGCGGAGACATGCTGTACCAGCCCATCGATGCCTCCAAGGCCAAGCGCGTCCAGGGCGCTCTCGTTACCCGCAAGGAGATCGAGCGCATCGTCGAGCACCTGCAGAAGCAGGGCGAGCCGGAGTTCCTTATCATCCCCGAGGTGCAGGACGAGGAAAGCGACGACTTCGGGGGCGAGATGGAGGCCAGCGACGAGCTGTACGCCGCCGCGGTGCAGTACGTGGTGGGCGAGCAGGAAGCCTCGGTCTCGATGATCCAAAGACGCTTCAAGGTGGGCTATGCCCGGGCCGGGCGCATCGTGGACATGATGGAGCAGCGCGGCGTCGTCGGCCCCCACGAGGGCTCCAAGCCCCGCCAGGTCTACATCGCCCCCGGCATGGCGGATGCCGCACTGGGCGGCCCCCGCGGAGCGCCGGACGACGACGAACCCATCGACGAGGCCGAGAGCTTCGCGCTCTTGACTGACGAGGATCAGGACCCCGATACCCCCGCGATCGCGGAACCCCAACCCGAGGAGGTGGGTTCCGACGCGCTTGCGGAAGAGGAGTAGGCACGCCACATGGCCCCCGAAGATGCCCAGAGAGCGCTACCGTTGCTTCCGGAGGATCCCGCGCCCACCAAGCAGCCGAAGCAGGGCAATGCGGGCGATCTGAACGACCTCAACGGCACGGAATGGATCAAGCTCACCAAGTCCTGGTTCATCTGCGACTCGCACCGCGGGCGGAAGAACAAGGACACCGAACTGCACCCGGCGCGGTACCCCGAGGAGATGGTGCAGCAGTTCCTGCAGTTTTTCACCAAGAGAGACGCCTGGGTTCTGGACCCCTTCTGTGGCAGCGGCGCCACCCTGGTCAGTTGCCTGGAGAACGATCGCCGCGGCATCGGTGTGGAGCTGTCGCCGCGCTATGCGGAGGTGGCGTCCAAACGCCTGGCCCGCCTGGACCGGGAGCGCCGGGTGGCCGTGATCGAGGGGGATGCGCGCCGCATCGCCGATCCGGAGCTGTGGGCGGAGGCACCGGGGCCACAGCGGGGCGAGGACGGCCTGCCGCGCTTCGATTTCGTGATGACCTCCCCGCCGTACTGGGACATGCTGCAGCACAGCCGGGGTGGGGTGGAATCGACCCACAAGCTGCGGGGCAAGAAGGACCTGGACACCACATATAGTCAGTCCGCCGAGGACCTGGGGAACGTTGCGGACTACGACGAGTTCATCGAGCAGCTCGGCCAAGTATTCGACGGCTGTGCGTGTCTGCTGAACCCCGGCAAGTACCTGGTTTGTGTGGTTCAGAACTGCCGGACGCGGGATAAGGAAGTCAAGCCCCTGGCCTGGGACCTGGCCAGACGCATCTCCCGCACGCTCAGCTTCCAGGGCGAACGCATCTGGTGCCAGGACAGCAAGCGTCTCGGCATCTGGGGCTTTCCGAAGGTATTCGTACCCAACTACCATCATCACTACTGCCTGATCTTCCAGAAACGGACCTGAGGGCTTGGCGCGGCGTCCAACCAATGCTTCCGAAAACCACTGTGGCCCTGGTCTCCCTGGGCTGCCCCAAGAACCTTGTCGATTCCCAAGCCATGCTCGGCCTGCTGGACCAGGCGGGCTATGAGGTGGTCGAGCAAGTACAAGCCGCGGATGTCATCGTGGTCAACACCTGTGCCTTCATCGAGCCCGCGCAGGAGGAGGCCATCGATGCCCTGCTCGACCTTGCCGAGCTCAAGGAGGGCCGGTGCCGGGCGCTGATCGCCGCGGGTTGTCTGGTGCAGCGCCACGGCCGCGAGTTGCTCCGGCAGCTCCCCGAGGTGGACGCCTTCGTGGGCGTCGGAGCCGTGCCCCAGGTGCTCCGGGCCGTGGAAGGCGCCCTGCGCGGGGAGAAGGTCTTCTTGGACTCTCCGCTGACGTACGTCTACGACGGCACCTCCCCCCGGCTGCATACCGGCGCCGCCTGGCTCTCGTACCTCAAGATCGCCGACGGCTGCAATAACCGCTGCGCCTTTTGCACGATCCCCGATCTCCGCGGCCCCTACCGCAGCGTGCCGCCGCATCTATTGGTGCAGCAATTGGAGCAGTTGTCCCTCCAGGATGTGTCCGAGGTCTGCCTGATTGCCCAGGACACCACGGCCTATGGCCGCGACCTGTCGCCGCCGGTCCCTCTGCACCGGCTACTGGACGAGCTTCTCGCCGTCCCGTTCAGCGGCTGGGTGCGTGCGCTGTACCTGTATCCCCGTCATCTGGACGACGAGGTGATCGGCAGGCTCTGTGGCGGGCCGCCCCTGGTCCCGTACTTCGACATCCCCCTGCAGCACGCATCGGCTCCACTTCTGCGCCGCATGGGACGGGTCGGGGATGCGGAGAGCTACTTGAACCTGCTGCAGGCTATCCGTGCCACAGGCGTCGACCCCGCGATCAGGACCACCTTCATCGTGGGCTTCCCCGGAGAGACGGACCAGGAGTTCCAGGAGCTATTGGGGTTCGTGGAGGCCGCCGCTTTCGATCGACTGTCGTGCTTCCGCTACTGGCCGGAGGCCGGCACCCGCGCGGCCGAGATGGACGAGCAGGTGCCGATGGAGCTGGCCGATGAGCGCCTGGACGAGCTCATGCAGCTTCAGGAGGACATCTCCCTGCGCCACAACCGGCGCTTTGTCGGTCGCGAGCTCACCGTCTTGTTGGAGGAACCCATCGCCGGGACCGAGCTGTGGCGGGGCCGTACTTACCGGGATGCCCCCGAGGTCGATGCCGAGATCAAGGTGGCCGTCGGTGGTACGCCGGAGGGTCTGCGACCCCGCACCCCGCAGCCCGGGGATTTCGTCCGGGTCCGCGTGGAGTTCGCGGAGGTCTACGACCTCCAAGGCAGAATGGTACCTGGCTCAGGGGATGACACGACGGCACCGTGAGACCCGAGACCCACCCCGGCGAGCTACGGTCCCGCAGCGCCATCTGACAAGAAGAGGAGCAGTCTCGATGCAACTAGCCCGTGACTACGCGCGTCGACAAGTCGCCGACAGGCTATATGAGGTGCTTATGCGGCGCCCGGGGCCGACCCGCACCACCGTACTCTTGCGCGCTCTACCCCCGGAAATCAGCGTCGGCCTTGCCGCCGAATTGGTGGCCACGGATGAGCGGTTCGTCCGCGACGAGGCGACTGTCGACCTGGCGATCAGAGCTCAACTGCATGGCGTGAACCTCAAGACCGCGGTGCACAACGTGGCCGCAGACTACGGCAACCCGCCGGCCATCGGCGATCTGGCATCTCTGTTGGCCTCCGCCACCGACCGTCCCGCCTCATACTACTCCGAGCTTCTGGAGACGTTGGTGACCCAGCGCGATGCCGTGTGCGCCGCGGAGGGCAAGGTGGTTCCGGTGGAGTGGTTGCTGTTCCCCGAGGGTGACACAGACGAGGACGTACTGTGGTACTGCGAGCTGGATGACAATGCCGAACTGGCGACCCTGCGCTCCGTGTGCGAGGACGAGGGGCTGCGCGGCGAAACGCCCGTCGAGACCGCCGTGAACGTGGTGGCCGCGGCCGGCGTTGCGGTGAGCAATCGCGTGTTGGGGTACTTCGTCCACCGTCTGCACCGCGCACAGTTCGACCCGGTGGCACTCCTGGCGGGCCTGATGCGGGAGGAGCGGGTGTACTGCGGGCCGCTCTTGACGTGGAGTCCCGGTGAGGTGCGAAAGGGCGTGGCGGCGGAGTTGGCCGCGCTTAGGGCTGCGTATGTCGACGAGGTGGCGACAACCACCGTCGACCTGGGTCCGATCCTCGCCGAGCCGCTCCCCCCCGACCACCCCGGCTTCTACATCGAGGACGAGGCCCTCGACGAGGTCTACGACATCCTCAAGTCCAGTCCCCACCCGGTGACGGTGGCCGAGATACTGGCCGATGTCCTGCACCTGATCCCCGAGGACGCTCGCTTCGTGCCGGCGGCCCACTCCGTCTGGGGTCTATTGCTCAACGACCCAGGCGTCATCGCTCAGGACTACAACACCGTCATCGGCCCCGGGGCTGCGCCGGAGTGGGTGCGCAGGGTACCCGTCGAGTTGCAGCCGGTGTACAGCGACCGGCCGGGGGATGTCCTGCTCAAAGACGAGGGGCTCGGCGTCGGTCTGGCGGACAAGGTTCGGGACCCGTATCTGGAGGACGTCGGCGAGACCACGCGCCGCGTCACCGAGGACATGATCACCGTCGATGAGACGTTCTATACCCTCCCCGTGCACCACTTCGTCGCCGGGACCATGAAGCTGCGCAGGATGGACGCAGAGCTCTTCCGGATGCGAGAGCCCATTATTCCCTTCGTTGTCGTGGATCCCGAGGGCGACAAGCACCAGGCCTGGGCCAACACGGAGCTGGGCCTGCTCCTGGGTCTGCGCGAGGTGTACGAGGGTCTGGGGCTCCAGCCGGGGTCGCTGCTGCAGATCTCGGCGGGTGAAGTGCCCGGCGAGTGGGTCTTCGAGCCCGTGGGCGAGGACGAGGAGACGGCTCTGTCTGCGGAGCGTCGGGAGCAACTGACGGAGATGGCCGAAGTCCTGTTCTCCTCCGAGGCCGGACTGTATGAGATGATCCGGGCCATCATGTCCGACCACCCGGAGGGGATGAGCTTCGAGAAGCTGTGCGCCGAGGTCAATACGGTGCGACGCACGACGCGCTTGCAAGTGGCCTCCATCCTCAGCTATTATTCATGCTTTGGCCCCGCCGACGGGGATGGAGATGTCTGGCTCTTCGACCCGGCCGCCGTCGCCGAGGGGCCGATCGCCGAGAAGCGGAGATTCGTGATCATTAAGTAGGGGGATGGCCACACAATGTCCGACCACGTGCGCACTCGGTTTGCGCCCTCACCCACCGGCTACATGCACATCGGCAACCTCCACACCGCGCTGTTCGAATGGCTCACCGCGCGACATGCCGAAGGCACCTTTGTCCTGCGCATCGAGGATACCGATGAGGTCCGCTCCACGCCCGAGGCCCTTGATGTCATCTACCAGGGCCTGCGCTGGCTGGGCCTGGACTGGGATGAGGGCCCCGACGTGGGCGGGCCCTGCGCTCCCTACGTGCAGTCAGAGCGTCTGGATATCTACAAGAGCTATCTGGACAAGCTCCTGGCCGACGGCATCGCGTACGAGTGCTACTGCACCCCCGAGGAGCTGGAGGAGCAGCGCCAGGTGCAGCGGGCCCGCGGGCTGCCGCCCAAGTACACCGGACGCTGCGCCAACCTCACAGAGGCCCAGCGCCGGGAGTTCCGGGACCAGGGGCGCCGCCCGTGTATTCGTTTCCGGGTCAAGCAGGAGGGAAGCACGGTGATCCCCGACCTGATCCAGGGCGAGGTTACCTACGAGAACTCCCTCATCGCCGACGCGGTGATCGTGAAGACCTCGGGCTTCCCGACCTTCCACTTCGCCGTGGTCGTCGACGACGCCCTGATGCAGATCTCCCATGTGGTGCGCGGGGTGGAGCATCTGCCCAATACGCAGATTCACATGCAACTGCAGGAGGCCCTGGGCTTTCCGACTCCGAGCTACGCGCATCTGCCCATCATCCTGGGTGAGGACAAGACGAAGCTGTCCAAGCGCCACGGGGCGACCTCGGTCACCGATTACGAGCAGATGGGGTATCTACCCGAGGCCCTGTTCAACTTC
The DNA here is from genome assembly GCA_964423635.1 of uncultured Armatimonadia bacterium. Classification (GTDB taxonomy): domain Bacteria; phylum Armatimonadota; class Zipacnadia; order Zipacnadales; family JABUFB01; genus CAYRFY01. The sequence continues at coordinate 5,984 of CAYRFY010000043.1, forward strand.
CTGGCCCTGCTGGGTTGGTCCACCGGTGACGAGGACGAGGTGATAGGGCGGGCCGAGATCGTGGGGCGGTTCTCGCTGGAGGGCTGCTCGAAGGCCCCGGCGGTGTTCGACCTCAAGAAGGCCGAGTGGATGAACGGCGAGTATATCCAGCGCATGCCCGCCGAGGACCTGGTGGCCGCGGTGCTCCCCAGGATCCAGGCCCGGGGGCTGTTCGAGACCGATCCGACGCCGGAGCGTCTGGCCTGGCTGACCAAGGTCGTGGAGCTCATGCGTGAGCGCACCAAGCTGCTCACGGTCTTCGAGCAGTGGGCCTCGTACTTCTTCACCGAGGAGTATGAGTATGAAGACCGGGCGCGCAGCAAGTGGCTGGGCAAGATGCAGACCGCTCCGGTACTGAGGGCTCTGGCGGCGAAGCTCGCGGGACTGGCTTCCTGGGATGCCGAGTGTCTGGAAGGCGCCGTGCGCGAGTTGGCCGAGGAGCTGGGCAAGAAGGCCGCCGAGGTCATCCATCCCTGCCGCGCCGCGGTGACCGGAACCACAGTAGGCCCCAGCCTGTTCCATCTACTGGAGCTTCTGCCGAAGGCGACGGTGACCGGGCGGCTGTGCCGCGCCGCCGAGCTAGTGGAGGCCGGGAAGCTACAACCCACAGAGGAGACGCCGTAGCCCGCCACAGATGCAGACTCGCCGCAGCCGTTGATTCGCCGTAGCTCCCGCCTTGCGGGACCGTGGCCGTCGACTCGAGACTCGCCGACTCGCCGACTCGATGACTCGCGCTGCGCGCAGCGCGCTGCGGCGTTTCTTGCAATACCGGGCCGTATCGGCCTATAATCGCAGTTCACAGACTCCGCGGAGAGTACCGCGCGCGTCGCTGGGGGAGCCCACCTTGGCTGAGATAGTGGCCCGGCCACTGACCCCAGAACCTGACCCGGGTAATGCCGGCGCAGGGAAGCGACCGATGGCTGAGAAGCAGCAGACGGCCGTCGACCGCCTTCCACAACTGGTCGGCGGTTCGCGATTTCTTGCGCGCCGCCGGCCCCGGAGGCGCAAAGCAAGATGAATGCCGACAGGAGCAAGCCCACAGGGGCCGGGACCGATCGGCCCCTGGCCGGATGGCAGGCCATATCCGCCGAGCTCATCGCGGCCGTGGCCAAGGACGAGCATGTCTCACCAGAGCAGGTCCGTCTCGGCCTGCAGGCAGGGTCCATCGTGGTGATGGGGAGCCCCGGTGGCTCGGTGAGGCCTCTGGGTATTGGACTGGGACTAAGGACCAAAGTCAACGCGAACCTCGGGACCTCCGAGGACTTTCCCGACCTGGACGATGAACTGCGGAAGCTGGAGGTGGCCGTCGGTACCGGGGCCGACACGGTGATGGACCTCAGCACCGGAGGCGACCTGGACCGCATCCGGCGCGCCATCCGCCGCGAGTGCCCGGTGGCCCTGGGGACCGTGCCCGTCTATCAGGCGGCGATCGAGGCGGTGGAGCGTTTCGGATCCGTCGAGGCCATGACGCCGGAGTTGCTCTTCGATGTCATTGAGCGCCACGCGGCGGACGGGGTGGATTTCCAGACGCTCCATTGCGGGGTGACGCGGGCGACGGTGGCCGCGTTGGAGACCGGATCGCGCGTGTGCGGTATCGTCAGTCGCGGCGGCAGCATGCTGGCCCGCTGGATGAAGGCTACAGGGGCGGAAAACCCCCTGTACGAGCGGTACGACGACCTGCTGGCGATCCTCAAGCGCTACGGGGTGCTGATCAGCCTCGGCGACGGACTGCGTCCCGGTGCGCTGGCGGACGCCTCGGACCGCGGCCAGACGGCGGAGACCGTTGTGCTGGGCGAGTTGGTGGCCAGGGCCCGGGAGGCCGGGGTGCAGAGCTTCGTCGAGGGTCCCGGCCACATGCCGATGGACCAGATCGCGGCCACCGTGACTTTGCAAAAGTGCCTCTGTCACGGGGCGCCGTTTTACGTTCTGGGGCCACTGGTTACCGATGTGGCCCCGGGCTACGACCACATTACCGGCGCCATCGGGGGCGCCATCTGTGCGGCCGCGGGCGCCGATTTCCTGTGTTACGTCACACCCGCCGAGCACCTGGGTCTGCCCCGGCCCCAGGACGTGCTGGAGGGCGTCATGGCCTCCCGCGTCGCCGCTCACGCGGCGGACATCGTCAAGGGCGTCGCGGGGGCTCGGGACTGGGATGACAGGCTCTCGGCGGCACGCCACAGCTTCGACTGGGCGAGCGTGACGCGTCTCGCGCTCGACCCGGGGCGAGTGAAAAGCGTGAGGGCCCAGCGCGCCTCCGCCGATGATGAGGCCTGTTCGATGTGTGGCCGCTTCTGCTCGATGAAGGTCCGCTCGGCCCTGACGGACAAATGAGCCATCCACCCCGCCTCGGCTGAGCTCACCGTCGATCGATGCAAGGCGGGCACCGGCACCATCGCCGGCCTGATACCGGGCAAAGACGCACTGCTTTCAGCCTGACGGAAACTCCCGCTGCACAGCGCAGGGGACGCCGATCTCACTGAGGGGACGCAGGTTCATGTCTATCGTCAGAATGCGCAAGCAGTTCCGCAAGAAGATCCGCATCACACTGGGCTCCAAGAAGATCTCGATCGGTAGTCCGATGGAGATCATCTTCTGGCTCATCGTCCTGGTCTTCCTCGTGGGAGCCTACTACACGTTCGGCGCCCCGCCGTCGCCGCAGGGCACCGACCCGTCCCAGGCCGCCCGCAAGGTGACCAAGAACATCGCCACCGTCGATGGCAAGGTCATCACCAGGGACGAATACGAGCAGCGCTACGCCCGGCAGGTGGACAACATGCCCTCCGCCGAGTTGGTCACCAGCGCCCAGTACATGAAGGCGGGACTCCTCGACGGGATGATCCAGCGCCTCCTGCTGCTCGATGCCGCCAAGAAGGAGAACATCACCGTCTCGCGCTCAGAAGTGGAAGCGAAGGCGGACCAGTTGGTCCAGCAGCAGGTGGACGCCCGCTACTCGGACCGCAAGATCCTCGCCAAGGCACTGAGCAAGCGCAACCAGACCCTCGACCAGCTCAAGCGCGAGCTGCGTGGGGAGATCATGAGTGACCCCGAGGCCCTCAGGGAGTCCATTACCTTCGAGAAGCTCGAGGAGAAGATCAAGTCCGCCGTGACCATCTCCGATGAGGAGCTCAAAGAGGAATACGCCAAGGTCAGGGCGCGACACATCCTCATCACTCCCGACAAGCTGAAGCAGGACGACGAGGCCAAGGACGAGAAGACTGAAGCCAAGTCAGAGGAGAAGGCCAAGGCCGACGAGCCGGCCAAAGACTACAAGGCCGAGGCCAAGAAGCTCGCCGAACAGCTCCTGCAGAGGGTCAAGAAGGGCGAGGACTTCGCGGCGCTGGCCAAGGAGTACAGCGCCGACACCGCCAGTGCGGTGATCGGCGGCATGCTCCACTCCAGGACGCCACCCCCGCCCGACAGCGATCCGTCCGCGGGCGAGTTCTTCGGCCGTCATGAGATGGTGCCCGAGTTCGACAAGGCCGCCTTCAGCCTCAAGCCCAAAGAGATCAGCGACGTCGTCGAGACCACCTACGGCTATCACATCGTCCAGGTGCTCGACCGCAAGGTAGAGCTGCCCAAGGACTTCGAAGAGAAGAAGGACGAGTACAAGCAACAGGCCCTGGAGCAGAAGAAGAACCAGGTGTGGACCGACTACACCAAGGCCCTGGAGGAGAAGGCCACGATCGAGGTTCAGGACCCGGAGCTGGCGGCGTACCGGGCGCTGAAGGACGATGACAAGGTGAAGGCCACTTCCCTTCTGGAGCAGGCCGTCCAGAGCGATCCGGGCAATGTGGGCGCCAGGTACCAGTTGGCCATGCTGTACAAGGAAGCGGGGAACAAGCCCAAGGCCATCGAGCTGCTGACGGCGCTGTCGCAGCACGAGGCCTCCGCCGCCTCGCCGCATATCCGCATGGAGCTGGCCGATCTGCTCATGGAGACGGGAGACAAGAAGGGCGCGGCCACCCAGTACAAGGCCGCCTCCGATTGGGCCCAGGCCTATGAGTACAGCAATATGTTCATGCACCAGCAGATCCAGATGAAGCTGGAAGAGCTGGGCGAGAAGGACCTCGCTGCTCTCGAGCAGAAGTGGATCGAGGACTATCAGGCCTACCAGGCGGAGCAGGGCATGGGCGGGATGGGTGGCATGTCGATCCCCATCACGCCACAGCCGGCCGAGCCCGACGCAGGTTCCGAGTAGTCCTCGGCACCCGACGATACCTATGACGCCCCGGGCACTCTCCGGCGGCCACCCTCGCGGCGGCCGTGGGGAGCGCACGGGGCGTCGGTTCGAGGGCCGGGGCGTCAAGCACACTCGGCCCCAAGGAAGTGCCACCTCGCATGCGACCGACTCAGCCCTTTCGGGTGCGCCTGGCCCAGACCTCGCCGCGCCTGGGCGATCTTCCCACCAATACAGCCGACCATCTCGAGCTGATCTCGCGCGCCGCCGGTGCCGACATCGACCTGCTCGTCTTCCCCGAGCTCTCCCTCACCGGCTACTATCTGCGCGATCTGACCTGTGACGTCGCCCTCACCACCGACGCTCCGGAGCTGGCTCAGATCGCCCAGGCGGCGAAGGATCTCAGTGTCGTCATCGGCATCGTGGAGGAGAGTGCCCGGTTCAGTTTCCACACCTCCAGCCTGTACCTCCAGCGGGGGCGCCTGATCCACACCCACAGGAAGGTCTATCTCCCCACCTACGGGATGTTCGATGAAGGCCGCTATCTGTCCCCCGGCCATTCCCTACGGGCCTTTGACACCGAGTTCGGACGCATGGGGATGCTGGTCTGCGAGGACCTCTGGCACCCCATCCTGCCGTACATCCTGGCCCACGACGGCATCCACTATCTGATCGTTACCTCCAACTCGCCATCTCGAGGTGCCAAGCCCGAAGGTATCGGGATCGCTCAGACCTATGACGAGATGCTCAGGACTTACGCCCGGCTGTTCGGCATCTATGTGGTGTTCTGCAACCGCGTGGGTTACGAGGATGGCGTGAACTTCTGGGGCGGCAGTCGCGTCGTGGCGCCGTCGGGGGACGTGGTGGCCTGTGGGCCGCTGCTGGAGCGGGCGGAGGTGGACGCCGAGATCGACCCGCTGGAGGTCCGGCGCGCCAGGGCCGCTGCCCCCATGCTCGAGGATGACGACATTCATCTGGCCCTGAGAGAGCTGGGGAGGATCCGCGATGAACGTGCTTGACATCGACTGCGCCACCACCGCCGAGATCCTCTGCGGCTTCGTGCACGACGAGATCACCAAGGTCGGCTTTCAAAGTGCCGTACTGGGCCTCTCCGGCGGCATTGACTCGGCGCTTTCCCTGTGCATCGCGGCCCGAGCCATGGGGCCCCGGAACGTGCTGGCCGTCATGATGCCGTACGCCACCAGTAGCCCGGAGAGCGAAGGTCATGCCCGCCTGCTGGCGGATCAGCTCGGAGTGCGGCAGTCCGTGGTCGACATCACGCCTCAGATCGACGCCTATTTCCAGCACTTCCCCGATGCCTCGCGCCTGCGCCGCGCCAACAAGATGGCCCGCGAACGCATGACCATCCTCTACGACCACTCGGTGTCTCACTCCGCCCTGGTCGTCGGCACGAGCAATAAGACCGAGGCACTATTGGGCTACACCACCCTCTGGGGCGACATGGCCTCGGCGGTCAATCCTATCGGCGACCTGTACAAGACCCAGGTGCGGCAACTGGCGGCCTACATGGGGGTGCCGCAGGTCATCATCGACAAGCCGCCCACCGCCGACCTGTGGGCGGGCCAGACCGACGAGGGCGAGCTGGGCCTGACCT
>CAYRFY010000043.1:11824-21218 GCA_964423635.1 uncultured Armatimonadia bacterium
CGATCAGGTCTTGTACCGTATGATCGATCTGCGCTGGGCGCCTGCGGAGCTGGTGGCGGCGGGCTTCGACGAGGCCTTCGTCACAAGGGTCTTTGAGATGGTCAAGGGCTCGCAGTACAAGCGGCGGCTGCCTTTGGTGGCCAAGGTCTCGGCCCGCTCGATCGACCGGGACTTCCGCTACTCCAGAGACTGGGGCCACTGAGGCCTCCGGCGCAGACCAAGGCGCGAGCAAAGCGGTGCCTCGACGCGGGACTTCACGCCGTTGCCCGGCGACATCCATCACCACCATGCCCTCTTCGCAGCCCGGGATCCTCTACGTCGTCGCCACCCCCATCGGTAATCTGGCCGACCTCTCCCAGCGTGCCTGCGATACGTTGGCACAGTGCGATCTGGTGGTCTCCGAGGACACCCGGCACACCCGCGGGCTGCTCTCACATCTGGGTCTGGATAAGCCCCTGCACAGCTACCACAAGCACTCGGAGCGGGAGAAGGCCGCCGGGATCGTGGACCGCCTCCTGGAGGGTAAGTCCGTCGCCCTCGTCTCGGACGCCGGCGTCCCGGTGGTCTCCGATCCCGGCGCGCACCTGGTGGCCCTGGCCGCCGAGCGGGGCATCCGGGTGGTCCCGATTCCAGGGCCCAGCGCGGTGCTCTCGGCCCTGGCGGTGTCAGGCTTCTCCGGCGACAGTTTCGTCTTCGCCGGATATCCCCCGCGCAAGAGCAACGAGCGCCGCCGGTTCTACGAGACCATCGCGGCCGCCGCGGCCCCTACGGTGCTCTTCGAGGCACCCCACCGGATCAGGGAGTCTCTGCACGATGCCGCGGCCGTGCTGGGTGAGGACAGGCCGATCGTGGTGGCCAGGGAGCTGACCAAGCTCTACGAGGAGGTGCTTCGCGGGCCGGTGGGAGAGCTGTGCCGGCACTTTGCGGCCACAGAGCCGCTGGGAGAGTTCACGATCGTCCTCTCTCCGGCGGAGATCCCCGCGACCGCCGACGCCGCGGCCGCCGGCGACCTGGACAGGGCCGTTGAGCTGCTGGCGGCCTCAGGCCTCCGCACCAGGCAGGCGGCCGACATCCTCGCCGCCGCCACGGGGCTTTCGCGCAACGAGGCCTATCATAGGATGGTCAAAGCCGCACGCGAGCCCGAGTAGCACAACCGCAGATACCCGCGGGCGTGAGCAACCGCCGTCGCTCTCAACCATTCTGGAGCCTCGTCTTTGTGCTCGGCCGTTTCTCTGCCCGGTCTGTCTTCCCCTTTCCGCCGTTCTCCGTGTATCTCTGTGCTCTCCGCGTCTCCGTGGTCTGACGTTCGCCGTTCTTGCCCCTCTCGGCCGTTACTCCCCTTCGAAGCCCAGCGTCCTGAGCTCATAGGCCTCCAGCTCCAGCGCGACGTCGACGCCCAAACGCTCCCAATCGTCTCCCGCCACCACCACGCGATAGCGGCCGAAGTCCATGAGGTCCTTGCGGGCGGGAAGCACAGACGGATAGCGGAGCCGCACCGTCCTGGCCTCCCCCGTGGTGTTGAGGACGGCCAGTCTGTCCCCGAAGCGCCTGACCCACAGGCCGTCGGCCTGGCCGGCCACGAACTCGCCGGCATCCTCCCCCTCGCCCCTGGGCAGGGCCCGGAAGGCCCTGGCGAAGGCCCGCAGGTCGTGCTCGTGGCCGAAGCTCCCGCGCTCCCAGGAGAAGACGTTCAGGGTGTGGCAGTTGGTCCTCTCCAGACTGAATGAGAAGGGCTCGAAGTAATTGCGCCCGTAGCCAAACATCGTGGCCGCGCCCCAAAACTCCGTGCGGAACTGGCCGATCTTGAAGACTCCGAACTCCTCCCAGTAGTTGTGGTAAAGCTCGCAGGCATCGCCCTCGGCGCCGCGGTACATCTCGGCGACCCCCTCGGCATAGTGGAAGTCCTTGAGGGCTTGAACGTTGCGACCGTACTGCCCGGTGCGGGTGAAGTACCTGTCGGCGGCCACCATCATCCCGCGCTGCAGGATGATCCCCGGCTCCTGAGAGAACAGGCGCGGGTTCACGCCGTGATAGCGCATGCAGTCCAGCGGCGTCTCGCCCTCGGGCCAGTAGATGTTCCAGGCCGGCGTCTCGCTGGGCATGTCGCAGCTTATGTACAGCAGGAGGTCCTCCCGGTACTCCCGCACCAGGTCCCGACAGTCCAGCCACAGGTCGCGGGTGCGCTCGCAGCGCCAGTCGAGCCAGCGCTCCCAGCAGTTGTCGTGGATCCACTCATAGGGCGTGGGCTCCATCGCCGGCACATCGATGCCCGTATCCTGCTCAAACTGCGCGATGTTCCACGGGCTGTAGCCGGTATAGCGGTCGGTCCTGCCCAGGGCCTCGCCGCCGTAGCACAGGCCGATCTTCCCGTTGACGCGGAAGCCTACTCCACCCACGGCCGGGCTCTGGGCGCAGATGTCCAGAATCTCCCGCAGGTTGGCAAAGAGCAGCTCTTGCACCTCCGGCCGCAGTGGGTCCGGCAGAGGCGGGCGCGACGAAAAGAACGTGGTCAGCTCGCCGAAACGGTCCATCTGGAAGCTGTCCTTGGTGAATCCGTGCTTGCCCTCCGGCACGGAGATCGAGGTGATGATCGGCACCAGCTCGATGTCATTGGCCGCGCATAGCGGGAGCAGCTCGCGCAGCAGATCCCCGGCACTGCGGGGCCACAGGTCGCTCTCGTAGAAGGCCGTGCCTGTCGTATCGCCGCCGTCGACGGCATTGAACTGCAGCATGTTGATGCCGCAGAACTTCAGATAGTCAATGAAGCTGCGCAGCGAGGCCTTGCGCTCGACCTCATTGCGCCCTTCGTAGCCGTACAGCGAGTACATGTAGACCGGGTGGGTCAGATACATGCCCAGGCGGCGCGGATTGTCGTCCGGCTCGGCGGAGGGCGCGAGCACGACGGGGCGGGTGCCCGGCGGGTCCAGCAGTTCCAGCAGCCAGATGTGCGATACCGCCGCGCCGCTCTCGGGCTCGATGGGCTCCTCGCAGGACCGGCGCGAGACGGTGAAGCGGATCGCCTCCTGCCGCGGGTAGAAGACGAACATCTGCTCATACGGCCGGCCGTCGCAGGGGTATTCGCGCCCGGTGTAGGCTCCACCGCCCACGTTGTCCCACGGCGGCTGGATGCGGATCGTCGTGTACCGCTCCCGGTCATTGACGGACTGATACATCAGCAGGTGCGGGTTGCGCGGGTGCTCGCAGGTGGCGGTGTAGGCAAAGTAGCTCAGTCTATCCCGGGCCGATGTGACGCGGTAGCTCCGGCCACCGATGCTCAGCAGCCGGCTCTTGCCGCCCAGGCCACCGTCCTCGCTGAACTCGTGGTCCGTCTTCGTGGCGTCGATGTGGTCCACCAGGCGCACCCGGACGAAATCCGCTCCGCTCGGCCCTCCCTGCTTGCAGATGCGCTGCACCGTATCCCGCCAGTCGATATCGGCCAGGGACCCTGTCCCCTCATCGGCCGCGCACCAGTACACGCCGTCGGCGTCCAATGGGACATAGGGCACCCCGTCCACAGCTATCCTCCCCTCGCCGTCCAGATTCCATTCGTGTGGCGCCCCCGTGGGGTCGGTGAAAGAGCCCTCCGAGGCTTCTTCCGGTCCGGGCGGCGCGGGCAGCCGCCCCGCCCCGGCCACCGCCGGGGGACGGAAGCTCGCCTCGCCCACGGTGTACCCACTGCGATCCGTGTAGAAGGTGCCGCGCACTTCCAGGCCTACTTCCACCCTCCCCGGCTCCAGCAGGTACCCTGTATCGGGCAGAATCTGCGCCGTGACGGTCTCCGTATGCTCCACTCCCGGCCGCCAGTCCCAGGTCTTCCTGTTGGGTTGGAAGACCGCCACATCCAACGCCGGTCCCCCGCCCTGCTTAACCGTGAGTACGATCGGATAGCTCTCGCGCAGGGGCTGCGTGGGCTTCCAGGTAGCGGTGACCGCCAAGGGGCTCCCGATCTCGATGCGCTCCGGCACCTCAGCCCCCACCAGCTCGATTGGCTGCTTGGGCCCCAGATAGGGAAGAGGGAAGCTCGCCTGGCCGCTCCACGGCGGGCAGGGGTACTTGCCCACGACCGAGGCGGTGCCCCAGGCCCCGTCATCGTAATCCACTGCCGCCCAGCCCTCCGGCGCAGCGACGGCCGCCTTCCAGCTCTCATCGCTGGCCACATGCACGAACCGGCCGTCCTCGCAGGTGGCTCCAAACTCCAGCAGCAGCCCGGCGGAGCCGGGCCCGTCATTGTCGCAGGCCACGGCCAGGACGTTGTCACCAACCCGCAGCCTGTCTTGCAGATCGTAGGTCTCCACACCGTACCAGTCCGCATCGCGGCCGATGAACTCACCGTTGAGGTAGAGCGCGTACTTGTTATCGCAGGTAACCACGCAGGTGGCCTCGACCGGCTGCGCGGGCACGTCGAAGGTCTTGCGGAACACGCGGCTGAGTTGCTCTCGCTCACCCGGAGACCAGATCCAGCTCGCCGTCCAGGTGCCCTCGGTGAAGGGAGCCGGCCTCGCCTCGGGCGGAGCCTCATAGGGCTCCAGCAGCGTGTAGGCCGCCCCGGCGGGTACGGTGACCTTCAGATCATCCACAAGCCCGCCGGTGAGCTGAGCCCGGAAGCCCAGCCCGCCCACCTTGTAGTCGGCGTCGCGCAGCGTGGCCACCAGCTCACCGTCCACATAGCCCCGCAACTGGTCGCCCTCCAGCTCGACCTTCACATCCAGCCAGGTATCGGCCGGCGGCGTCTGCCCGCTGCGCTCGCCGGCAATGGGCCACGGCGAGTCGCCGTGGGCACGCTTGAAGAAGCCCGGCGGATCGCCGCCCTGCAGGCGGGTGTCCACCCGGAAGATATAGTAGTCATCGGTGTCGATGTCATAGCGCAAGAGCAGCTCCACGAGCCCTTCGCCGTCCACCTTGACCTTGTACTCGACGGTGGCATCGGTCAGGCCGAACACGGGCACCAGGGTCAGGCCCGATTCCACCCGCAGGGCTCCGCCCTGAGCGTCGAGCCCCCAGCGCGGCAGGGGGCCGGAGAAGGGCGGTTTGCATGTCCTGGCAAGAGACGGGGAGGCAGGACAGGAGGGCAAGAGCGGCGAGCAGGCAAGCGCGAGCACACATGGCGGACACTCCGGGGAAAAAGATGCAGACCGGTTCGCCGCAGCGAGGAGGGGGACCTTTTGGGAAGCCGGCGCGCGTCAGCGGCCGTGGACGAGGACGAGCGAGAGTTCAGGAGGTCTCGATGCCGGACGGCTCAGGCGCCGTGCGTGTCGACACATTGGTGCGGCCTGGATCTCTGGGCAACGGTTGAGCGTCGCAACGGTGGATAGAATGACAGGCTCAATGGAACGTCTGTAGAAAGGACTGTCTGTTTCCATGGCGAAATATGTGTCTATCTGCACTGGATGCGGGAGGCAAGTGCCGCCGCTGCCGGACGGCCCCATCGACACTGCGCCGGTTCTTGTGGTCGACGGCCTCAAGTCGGTCCAGCGCCTAAGCCGCTTGTCCGACGGGCTGGTGCTCGTCTGCCATACAGACGGCAGCCTGTCCACGCTGGACACAGAGAGCGGGGCCGTTACGGCACTGCGGATGCCGGCGCTCTCCGACCCGGCGACAGGCGCAGCGCTGTCGGGCCTCCTGGACACAGTCGCCGATCCATCGGGGAAGCGGCTTGCCTTCAGCGCATCGCTGGGTGAGCCAGACACCGGGACGACCCGTCGCTGCATCTTCATCAGCGAAGTCAATGGCGGGAAGCTGCGGCGACTAACGCCTCTGGAATCGCAGTTCGTACCTGCATACCGATTCGCGGAGAGTGGACTCACGGCTGCCGATGTGGAGTGCGAGGATCTCTGACCGATGCGACGGTAGATCCGCAGGGCCCCGCTGGCTACCGGGTGTACCTGGATCCGGTGCAGACGTCGGTGCGAGGCACCGACCGGGCCTGGGGCGAGGAGCGCTGCACGCCCTATCTCGAGGAGTGCGACCCATGAGATCACGAGCCTTGCGCGCCGCGGCGACGGCGGCCGCTGTGGGGTTGGCTGTCGCCAACTGCGGGAGGTCCCAGGCTACCTTCAGCAAGTGCGAGGTGGTGGTGACGGCGCCCTGGGGCTCTGGGCAGGGCGAGGTGGGGCACGGTACCTGGCGGTGGCCCGGCGTCCCGGAGTTCGCCGGTACCACCGCGCCCGAGGACGCCATCGAATGCAGCGCCGGCTTCTGGGTCGCCGACTCGGCCAACGGACGCGCGGTGCTGTTCGACCGGTCCGGGCGCTGGGTGCACAACGCCGTCATGCCCGTGCCGGGCCGCATCCACGGTGAGCCGCTGCTGCTGGCACTCTCGCGAGCGGGCGACCTGTTCGTCATCGAGAGGGGGCCGCGGGGCGAGGTCGCTCCCGACGCCTACGAGAACCCGGGGCTTGCCGTCTTCGGGCCCGGAGGGGACCTGCTGTCCTCGAATAGCGACGTCCTCTGGGCCCCCGGAGAGATTCCCGAGCCCCTGTGGGCGAGGAACGTCGTGGCCCTCAGTGCAGGCCCGCGCGACGCGTACATCTGCCTCAAGTCACGTGACGCGAAGCGTCTGGGGGTGTTCCGGGTCTCCCGCGACAGGCAGCAGATGGAGTTCGTGGGAGCGCCTCCGCAGAGCCCCTTGAGTGTGCGGTGCGCGGCCTTCGGCTGGGCTGGAGACGAACCCGTGCTGCACTGCGTTGCCGGCTCGGGGACCGGCGGCGACGGAGCGCAGACGGTGCACCGCTTGCGCTGGACCATCACCCGGGCGGACGGCACGGCGGTCGCGGAGCACCCGTGCCAACTGCGCTCGAGGGCCGAGATGCTTGGCCTGGTCGGTCTCGGTGCCACGGCGGGCGGCGACCTGTACCTCACCAAGCTCGACTGGACGCGGGACGCGAAGGGGCGCTACTGGTACAAGGACATCCGGACCTCCGTGGTCGTGCTCCGCGGCGTAGATGAAGCGGTGCTGGAGCAGCCCGCCGAGGAACTTGAGCAGATGGCCAAGGATGCCGGCGTGCCCCAGTGGACGGATCGCTACTACCTGCGGGTGTCGGCCGCAGGCGATCTGCTGGTGGGATTCATCTGTGACGACTCCTTCCGCCTCGTGCGCTACACGCGCGGGCCGGCGGGGGGCTGAGCCGGCGGCGAACTAGTGGCCTTCGAGTTCTACCAAACCTCGACCAGGCTGCGCTTTGTGGCGCTGTGGAACCTGGCGGACGACTCGGTCCTCCGGCTCGTCCGCGGCAGTCCCGACACCTGTTTCGGGGTCGACACCTGGTCACCCGACGGGACGAAGCTGCTGGTACACCAGAGCGATCAGGATGACGGGAGTGACAGCTTCTTGTGGTACTTCGAGGTCGGCGACTGGACGGGCGAACACGGCCTCAGCGCGTTCGAGAAGCGCCTGTGGAGCCCGTGCTGGAACCACGACGGGACCAAGATCGCGTACTGCGTGGGGCAGGGCGACTGCCTGCAGTGCGAGCCCTTCGGGCAGGTGTACGTGTTCGACCTGGCAACGCAGGAGACGACGAAGATCGAGCTGCCGTCCAACTGCCGGCCTGTGTGCTTGGCGTGGTAGGACCCGCAGAAGCGGGACGCTTTGGTGGCGTCGCATCCAGCGCGGCTTCGGTCGGCGCCGCCGCAGGCCATCTCGGTTGAGGGGGGATGCCGTTGTCACGTGCCGCCTTCACGCTTGTTGAGTTGCTGGTTGCGATCGGCTTGGCCGCTCTCCCCGCCCTCGCCCGCCCTCTGGGGGCGGAGCTGGACGGCACGGAGCTATTGTGCGAGCTGGAGGCCTTCGGGCCCACCTCGGTCATGCCGGGCATCTACAAGCTGGACATGGACGGGACGGCGACCCGCATCGTCTCGTATGGGCGGGCGCCGCGGTGGCTGCCGGACCGGCGGCGGTTCTGGTTCATCCGGCCCGAGGGCGCCCAGCCAGCGGCGCAGATCGCGCTCCTTGATGAGCACGTCACGCGGCCACTGTCCTGGCAAGCCACGTCAAAGATGACGTGGTGGCCCGGCAAGGAGGGGTGGGTGTGCGTGCAGTCGAGGGGCGCGGGCTTCCCGCTCCTGGGTGCGGGACCGCGTCTTCGGTCCGTCGCGGGCGAGATCCAGGAGGGAAAGGAGGCTCCCTACAACGACGCGGACGTGCTGATCCGGAACGTGACCTTCTCTTCGGACGGCGAGCGCATGGCGTTCGAGGCTCTCCGCTATCACACAGGGGCACCGATTGGCGAAGCCCATTCACTGGTGGCGATGGACCTACGGGACGGCTCGCGACGATCGCCGGACCTGTCGGCCTTCGGGCGGGGCTACCCGATGCACCCGCAATGGCAGCCCGGCGGCGAACTAGTGGCCTTCGAGTTCTACCAGACCTCGACCAGGCTGCGCTTTGTGGCGCTGTGGAACCTGGCGGACGACTCGGTCCTCCGGCTCGTCCGCGACAGCCCCGAGTCTTGCGGGCTCGAGGCATGGTCACCGGACGGCACGAAGCTGCTGGTGTATCAGGGGGATCAGGTTGACGGCATCGGTTCCTCCCTGTGGTACTTCCGGGCTGATGACTGGACGGGCAAACACGTCCTCGGCGCGTTCGAGAGGCGCCTCTGGAGTCCGTGCTGGAACCACGATGGGACGAAGATCGCGTACTGCGTGGGGCAGGGCGACTGCTTGCAGTGCGAGCCCTTCGGGCAAGTGTACGTGTTCGACCTGGCAACGCAGGAGACGACGAAGATCGAGCTGCCCGCCAACTGCCGACCGGTCTGTCTGACGTGGTGAAGGCCGGAGAAGCCGGACCTTCTGAGCCGTCGCATCAGGCGCGGCTTCGGTCGGGCCGGCACTGGAGGAATGACAGCTACGCCCCACAGCCGGCCGCGATGGAGGGCCGGCCTTCCAGTTGTCGCAGGAGGTTACGCCGCCGGCCGGCGGAGACGATGACGGGCGCGGCTACCGTCCGCCGCGCCCCTCACACGCGATCACATTGGTGGCCGGGTCCGGCTAGTCGCTCCAGTACGACCACTCGCGGTACTTGGTGTCCCTCTGCGACTTGACGTGACCGTCGGCGAACACGATGTTGTACATCTCATTGTGTCTGTTGTTCGCCCGGGTGGCTGATGTATCCGATGGGGAGTTGAGCACGTTGGCGTTCGGATCGTAGCCCGCCGCGACGGCGGGGGAGTAGGGGCCGGCATACAGGTTCGTGTCGTCGATGAAGACGATGGTCCCCGCCGGGTCGGTGATCATGGACTCGTCGATCCCGCCGTCGAAGTAGGCATGGCCCGCGAAACGGCTCTGATTGTAACCGTAGTTGCAGTTTATCCCGTAGTCGAAGGACTGGTAGGTGGTCTTGGCGCTGGGGCAAAGCCACAGTTGCGCGTTCTTGATGTACGGATGCAGGTTCTCTGGGGTG
>CAYRFY010000043.1:21228-21749 GCA_964423635.1 uncultured Armatimonadia bacterium
ACCGCGTGGCTGATGTCGAAAGGCGCGACTCCGAATATGGCGGCGGCGGCGTGGGTTCTCTGGGGTGTGGATATAACCACCGGAGACGCCCGGTGTGACCGTGTACAGCAGCGGCAGCACCTCGTCGTAATCCTGGATGTACATGAGCCAGGCGAGCCCGATCTGTTTGAGGTTCGACTGGCAACTGGCCTGCCTCGCCTTCTCTCGGGCCCGGGCAAAGACGGGGAACAGGATCGCTGCGAGGATGGCGATGATCGCGATGACCACCAGCAGCTCGATGAGTGTGAATCCGCGTCTCATATGAGTTGACACCTCCATGAGCGTTGAGGGATCAGGTCCCTACGGGCGAGTATACCCAGTTCACAGGTATTCCCCACGAACACAAGATCATCCTTCTGGCTGTCTCGGTGACAGACTTCCCGCGCCGACGGGCACCGACGGCCTCTACCCGCGCCACGTTCGGGGTCGGAGCAGCCGCACTCCCCGTCCGGATGGGGAGTGCTGTCAGCTCGCATCGGGGA
>CAYRFY010000044.1:0-1442 GCA_964423635.1 uncultured Armatimonadia bacterium
GGCGGCGCTCACAGGGCCCAATTGACTTAGCCGACAGGCTCAGCAGGACCCGGCGCTCCCTCACTCAGGTAATGCAGGTTCCTGGTCGGCGCCGACCGACGTCGCCTCATCCCCCGCAGATCCTTCTGGCGAGGCGCTGGGGCATGCCTCCCCCCGCCTGCGGGGGGATTGAGGGGGGTGCCGTAGCGCCGGCGGCCCCCAACGGCCGGAACCCCACCCCGGGCCTCCCCGCAGGCGGGGAGGGAGCACGACCAACGGCTCTTCACCCCCAGCCCCTTACTCCACCAAAGGCCGGAGACGAACAGGGGAGACAGTACCGCCGAGCCGGAGCGATCATTCCGCGCGCGACTATGGCGAGATGTAGCTTCAATGCGTTCCTGCATAGTCTGAGCCTCAGCCCGAAGGCACCATCTGGGCCGGGGTCTTGCGACCCCTGCCGTTCTGCTGGGCCGCGCGTTTCTGCAGGGTGGCCAGCACGTCCAGCACCGCCTTGACCGTCGCATCCGCATCCTGGCGATCGTAGCCGAAGGATATCTGGATGGGTGCGAAGGAGGGCCTGAGCAATGTGGGGCGCGCTCCCTGCCGGGCCTGGCGCAGTGTGGGCTTGTAGAGGCCCTCCAGGACGCGCAACTCCCTGGGGCTCAGTCGGGCCTCCTCCAAGAGGCGTACGTTGATACGCCCGGACTGGGCCGAGATGTCTGCGACGCCGGCGGCCATGGCGGCGAGCCGGATGCGAACCAACTTCACCAGATTGTCCACCGGCGTTGGCATCTCACCGTGACGGTCGATGGTCTCGGCCCGGAGGCCCTCCAACTCCTGAGCGGTCTCCACGGCGGCCAGGTGCCTGTACAGCTCGATGCGTTGGTTCTCGCCGGGCACGTAGCCGGCGGGGATAACCGCCTCGATCGGCAGGTCGACGGAGGGCATGTCCTCGGCCTCGCGCACCTTCTCGCCCCGCAGGGTCTTCACGGCATCGGCCAGCATCCGGCAGTAAAGGTCAAGCCCCACGGCGTCCATGTGCCCACTCTGCTGAGCCCCCAGGATGTCGCCGGCGCCGCGGATCTCCAGATCGCGGAGTGCGATCTTATAGCCGCTGCCGAGCTGG
The DNA here is from genome assembly GCA_964423635.1 of uncultured Armatimonadia bacterium. GTDB lineage: Bacteria > Armatimonadota > Zipacnadia > Zipacnadales > JABUFB01 > CAYRFY01. Next base: position 1,106 of record CAYRFY010000044.1, read on the forward strand.
CTGAACTCCTCGATGGCATTGAGACGCTCCTCGGCCTCCTGACTCATGCGTTCGGGATACCGGTACATCAGGTACGCATAGGCCTGGCGAGTGGCCCGCCCCACCCGCCCCCGGAGCTGGTACAATTGGGCCAGTCCGAGGCGGTCGGCGTCATCGATGATGATGGTGTTGGCGTTGGGCACATCCAGGCCGTTCTCGATGATCGTGGTGCAGACCAGGACGTCGAATTCCTCGGCATAGAACGCCAGCATGATCTGCTCGAGGTCTTCCTCCTCGAGCTGCCCGTGGGCCACGGCCACGCGGGCCTCCGGCACCAGCCGCTGCACTCCGGCGGCCA
>CAYRFY010000044.1:1452-21669 GCA_964423635.1 uncultured Armatimonadia bacterium
AGCCGTCGCCACCTCGTCAATAGTCTGAACCCTATTGTGCACGAAGTATACCTGCCCGCCCCGTTCTATCTCGCGCCTGACCGCCTCGGCGATCAGGGTGTCGTCGCGCTCGCGCACATACGTCCGTACCGCGAGCCGCCCCTGAGGAGGATCGTTGATGAGGGATACCTCCCGGATGCCCGAGAGCGCCATGTTCAAGGTTCGCGGGATGGGTGTGGCCGTCAGGGTAATGACATCCACGTTCTCTCGCAGCTTTTTGAGGCGCTCTTTTTGTTTTACCCCAAATCGCTGCTCTTCATCGACCACCAACAGGCCCAAGTCGCGGAAATCGATATCGGCCATGAGCAGGCGGTGGGTCCCGATGACGATATCGACCTGCCCCTCCTTGATCCCGGCGATGGACTTGAGCTGCTCGGACTTGTCCCTGAAGCGGCTGAGCATCGCGATCTCCACGGGATAGCGCGACAATCGCTCGCGGAAGGTGTTGTAGTGCTGCTGGGCCAGCACCGTCGTGGGCACCAGGACGGCCACCTGCTTGCCGTTGAGCACCGCCGCGAAGGCGGCGCGGATGGCCACCTCCGTCTTGCCGTACCCCACGTCACCACAGATCAGGCGGTCGGTGGGCACGGGCTTGCGGAGGTCCTCGTACACATCCAGGATCGCCTGGTACTGGTCCGGCGTCTCCTCGAAGCGGAAGGAGTTCTCCAGCTCCCGTAGCCACGGGGAATCCGTGGACAGGGAGGTGCCCAGGGAGGCCTCCCGCGCGGCATACAGCTTCATCAGCTCCCTAGCCAGAAGCTGCGTGGATTTGCGGGCCCGCTTCTTGCTCTGTTCCCAGCGCCCACTCTTGAGCGCCGTCACCGCCGGACCGCCGCCCTCCGACCCGATGTACTTCTGCACCCGGTCGAGCTGGGTGACGGGCACGTAGAGTTTGTCCTGCTCGGCGTACTCCAACACCAGATAGTCGCGCTCGATGCCCCCCACGTTCTGCTTCGACAGCCCCCTGTAGACGGCGATACCGTGGTTGATATGCACCACGTGGTCGCCCTCGTGCAGCTCGCGCAGGGTAAGCAGGGAGAATCCCGGCCGGTAGGTGGGCTCCTCGGGGCGCCGCAGCTTCCGCCAGCCGTAGATCTCTCGGCCCGTGAGCACTACCAGCTCGCCGGAGGGGAAGTTGAACCCCCCGGTGATCTCCATCTGCGCCACCGTCACATGGCCCGCCGGGAGCCGGTCCAGTGCCTCGGTGTGGGTCACGTCGGAGAGCCCCCGCTGCCTTAGCACCTCGGCCGTCTGCGCCGCGTCGTTGGCGCAGACCAGCACCCGGCGGCCCTCGTGCTGCCACTCATCCAGCCCGGCCACGAGCAACTCCAGCTTCCCGCCGAAGCTCTCCACCGGTGGCGTTCTAAACACCATGACCTCCGCCCCCGGCGCCCACGGAACCTCGCGCTGCAGGGTTGTCAGGTAGACGGTGGGGTGCCCACGCCCCGGGGCCACAAGGTACTTGGCCACGAACTTGGCGAAGGGCATACAGGACGTGTCGGGCAGCCGCAAGTGGCTGCCCAGCTTCAGCCCCTGGCGATAGGCCTTCTGCACATCGGTCTCGAACTGGTCGGCGTGCGACTGCAGCCTGACAGGCTCGTCCACGATCACATAGGCCTCGGGGGGCAGGTAGTCGCAGAGGCTGTCGGGCGCGGAGTAGATGAAGGGCAGATAGTGAACCAGGCCGGCGGAGGGCTTCAGTTGCACGAGCTGCTCGAGGTCCTGGTCCATCCTCTCCTTGAGCCTCGCGGCCTCGCGCTGCTTGCCCTGCTCGTTGAGGTGATCCAGCTCGCGACGGAAGGCGGTCCGGATTCCGGGCAGTGCCCGCGCCACGGCCTCCCGGGTGAGCAAGAGCTCCCCCGCCGGGCCGAGCCCCACCCGCTCGATGTGCTCCGTGGAGCGCTGGGTAAGGGGATCGAAGTGCCGGATCGTGTCGATCTCGTCACCGAAGAACTCGATGCGCACCGGCAGCGGGGCGGTGGGAGGAGACACGTCGAGGATGCCGCCGCGCACGGAGAACTGGCCGGTGTCGTCCACCAACTCCACCCGCTCGTATCCCAGCTTGAGCAGCGCATCCACGATGTCATCGCGGTCCACCGAGCCGCCCTTGCGGATCTCCCGGCGGGCCTGGGCCAGCACCTGCCGCGGAGTGGTCAGGTGCAGAAGTGCGCTGACGTTGGCGATAACGATGGTGGGGACCCCGGCGCAAAGGCGATCCAGCACATTGAGGCGGTCGCGGATCGCCTCGCGCTCGGGCTCGACGCCGTCGTACAGGGCCGACGCCACCGAGGGGTAACGCAGGACTCTCTGGGCGCCCGCCGGCGCTCTTGTCTCGCCCAGGAAGGCCCGGAGGTCGTCGCAAAGAGCCGTGGCCCGCTCCTCATTGTACGTGGCGACCAGGGCGGTCTGCGAGGGGTCGGCCAGTATGCCCGCGCACAGGAGGGCCTTGCCGGCACCACTGACGCCCTCCACGCAGACAGCCCCGGCCGGCGTCCGCAACCTCGTGGCGAGATCGCCGAACTCCGCCGCCCGGTCCAAGCAGGCCTGTAGCCCCTGGGGGAATGTGGGTGTCGATGCCATAGGTCTAAAGCAACGCAGAAAGCCCGAGGAACGCTCGGGCTGGCAGGTGCGTACCGTGCGGCGGCCGCCTCCGCCACGGGTCATGTGGCCCTCAGAAGGTCGGTTCCGTTCACCGGTCGAGGAACTGCGCCTCGGCGCGCTCCTTCTTGGCCGCTGAATGACCTAACTGCCTGGAAAGCCACGCGCCCGAAAGACACCGGCCTCCCGGGCCGCGGGGCCGCTCGTTCAGTGGGATGACGTGGTCTGCGAGCAGTCACGAACGCCAAATCCGGCGGCCCTGTGGGCCTGCTCCCACGCCAACGCTCCTGCGCCGTAGATTCCGGCGAGATTCCCGAACTGCGCCGGGACGATCTTTTTCACATCGAAGCCGCTGATCAGACTGCGCGCAGCGACGGTGCGGCGGATGGGACCAAACAGCACATCACCGGCGGCGGCGATCCCGCCGCCGAGGACGATCAGGTCAGGATCGGTGAGAACGATGCAATTGCACACAGCCACGCCGATGTAAAAGCCGATGCGCTCGTAGACGGAGACGGCCGCGGCATCGCCTTCCTCGGCGGCCCGTGCGACCACCTCGGGAGTGAGCGCCTCCTGGTCGCCGGAGACCAACTCCGTCAGGAGCGTCGGCCTGCCGCTCTGCATCTCGGCGGCCGCCAGGTCGATGATGGCCTGCTTGGCGGCCACGGCCTCGAGGCAGCCGAAACAGCCGCAACCGCACTTGCGTCCATTGGGGTCGATGATGATGTGGCCGACTTCTCCGAGGATCTGCCGCGGCCCACGGACCACCTCGTTACACAACGCCACCCCGCCGCCGATCCCGGTGCCGAGGGTGAGCATCAGCATGTTCGGCACGTTCCGGCCCGCGCCCCAGCGCAACTCGGCCAAAGTGGCGCAGTATGCGTCGTTTTGCAGAGAGACTTCGGCCCCCTCCAGGTGCCGGGAGACCGCCGCGGTCAGGGCGTAGCCCGCCAGGCAGTGGATGTTGGGCGCATGCTTCACCACTCCCGTGTCCGGATCCACCGGGCCGGGGAAGCCGATGGCGACTCCGACCACCTCGTCCAGGGGCGCCTCAGCGGCGGTGATCTGCTCCCGGGCCGCCTCCGCCAGCGCCCGGGCGATTAGCTCCGGGTCCCCCGTGCTCGGGGTGTCTTGGGAGGCGTGGCACAAGGCCTCGCCCGACTGGGTGAAGACACCGACGGTGAATGTCGTCCCGCCCAGGTCAATGCCAATACCGTAACTCACTGCTCGCTCCACCTGCGCACTCCCTGATGCCTACCAGCTTCGGCGCCGTCGTGGTGTGGCCGCGCTGGCTTCCGGTGTGTTCTTATCTACTGATCGCCAAAGGGGTCTTCCTCGAAATCCGCCACGGGCGGGGCCTCGGCGGCACCGGCATTCCCCTGATAGCCGCCGGCCGGATAGGCTCCCCCTGCCTGCTGGGGCGGCGGAGGCCCCTGGGGTGCCGCGCCCTGCGGCGCGGCACTCTGCGACGGGGCGGACACGCCACGAGCGGCCCGGCGGCGCTCCGCCTCCTGGCGGCTCTCCAGGGCCTGCACCGAGTTGGCGATGATCTCCACCGTCCGGCGCGGCTGGCCGTCCTGCGTCTGCCACGAGCGGGCCTGGATCCGGCCCTCGACCCCCACCAGCGAACCCTTGTCCATGAACTGCGCCACGAACTCCGCCGTCTTGCCGAAAGCAACGATGTCCAGGAAGTCCGTTTCCTCCTGGCCGTCCGCGCCCTTGCGCTGCCGGTTCACGGCCAGCCGGAAGTTGGTCACAGCCGTCCCGCTGGTGGCGTAGCGCATCTCCGGGTCATTGGCGATACGTCCGACCAGCACGCATGAGTTGATCATGGCTCTCCCCACTCCCTTTTGGGCGGCGTGTTCACAGTTCGCCCGGCTCACGCTCGTCCGGGCATCTACCCTTACACAGACGGTTCCCGCCCTTGTGGATGGGAACCGTCCGGTCAGTCCGTATCCTGGGCCAATCGACGTAGCAAGGGTCAGGATCGCCAGGCGTATCGTGTCTCGACTACTCCTCGGCCTGCTTCGGCTCGGCGGCTTCCGGCTCGGCGACTTCCGGCTCGGCGACTTCCGGCTCGGCGGTCTCGACCCCCTCGTCGGTCACGGGCTCTTCCGGAGCGACCTCGTCGGCCGCGGACTCCTCGGCCATCTCGGCGACGGCCTCCTCGCCCTCGGCGATCTCTTCGGCACCTTCCGAAGCTTCGGCCTCCTCGGGGACTTCAACCTTCTTGCCCACGATCATCTTCGGGTTGGCGACCACGACGGTGCCGCGCACGATGTCCTCGCTCAGGTCGAACTCGCGCTTGATCTCGTCCACTGCGGTGCCGGTACCGGTGAAGTACATCACCCGGTAGATCCCGTCGCGATGGCCTTTGATCTCATAGGCCAGCCGACGGCGGGCGAACTCATGCACGGATTCAAACTGCGCACCGGTGCTCTCGATACCCGCCTTGAGACGCTCCTCGATGGCCGTGATCTCCTCGTCGGAGAAGCTGCTATCGAGAATGTACATCGCTTCATACAACTGGGTCTTCTGACTCATCTTCTGTGGGAACCATCCTTCCCCTGGTCTGGTGGCTCCGACGCGCCAATGAGCGCCAGAGCAGGAAGGGCCTTCCGCCCTCTCTGTCGGCCGGAGGCTTACCGCCAGGCACACGGCCGGCAACCCCGATCCTAACCTGCGAAGTATATCACACAGGCCGCGGCCGGTGCAACGACGTTGACACCGGTCAGTTGACGTGTCCCCTAGCACCATATACAATCGCCGTGGTGGGCCACAGGCTTCGCCGATGGCCGGCTCAGGACCGAGGGGCACTCTCGCCGGCGAAACCGAGCGGTCGCCCCCCTGGCCCCATGAGCCTCGTTCTCGATCTCTGGGAGGGATAGCCGGTGAAACGCGTCCTTGTCTTGGCCGCTGCAGCCCTGTGCCTGGCCGTACCCGCCTTCTCGTCGTACAACCTGGCCACCCCGGTGGCCGTGCCCGTCGGTGACTTCGGCTGGGGCCTGGTGTTCTCACCCGCCGAGGGCGACCCCGGATCACCGGTCATGCTCTGGGTGATCCCCGGGGGGGCCTACCCCGGCGGAACCGCCGCCACACGCTGCGCCGAAGTGCGGCGCCGGTTCGTCGAGCGCGCCCCTATGCTCCAGGGCGGTGCCGCCGTCGGTCACATCTACGCCGCCAGCAATGTGGGACTGGACGACTGGTCCGTGATTGTCGAGGGATTCGAGAACGGCAAGTGGGTGCAACTGGAGATGGTCACGGTGGACAAGCGCACCGCGTCTCCCTACGGCGCCACGCCCAGGGCGTTGGCCGAGTTCTGGGCCGCGCGCCTGAAGGCCCTCACCATGGCGGACATCGCCGGCTGCCCTGAGACATGGACCAACGCGCTCTGGGCCCACTGGCGCAACTGGCAGGTTTCGCCGAAGTGGCATGGCAGCTATACCCAGCCCCCCGTCACCACCAGCAAGTGACATCGCGGCCCCGACAGGTCGGTGCGGCGGCGAAGCGCCGGTGCGAGCACCGTGCGCTTCGCCTTCGTGTCCGCGACCACGGCCGGCGGCCAACGCTCATGATTTCACCCCACAGCCGCTACGGAGCATCTTCCCTGCCCGGCGTCCTGCTGCTGCTGTACTGCCTTGCCGCCCCGACGAGCGGTCACGCTCAGGCGCCGCGCGAGGCGGTACTCTACCGCCTCGGGGCCGTGGCCTGCACGGAGCAGGAGGCGGCGCAGGTTACGGAGGCGCTGGGACGTGAACTCGCCGGCTGGGAGTACTTTGACGCCCTCTGGCAGGTTCCCGACAGCGAGGTGAGCGGCGCCGATGTCATGACCTCCAAAGACCCCTGCAACGCTTTTTTGGCGCTGCCGGAAAGCGGGGTCTTGCTCCGGATCTCCGGCGCGGTGGTCCTCTCTCCCGATGGCGAGCGGCACGTCCAGATCATTGCCCGCCGCCGCGGCCTTCCCGCCTCCTTTGGGCCGCAGGACGTGGACGAGCCGTCGGCCACACTGGGTCTGGGCCTGCCGGTTCGCTGGGAGGCCGAGGCTCCGGTGCCTGTCGACCGGCTCGTGGCCGAGTGCGCCCGCGCCATGGGGCCCCTGGGGCGGGTTGCGGCCACCGGTCGCCTGGGCAGCGAGCCCGTCGTGGGCCTGGAGGCCTGGGCGCCTCTGCCCCCCGGTCGGTATGCTGTGTGCGAAGCCGTGGGCACCGGCCGGCAGGCCTGCCTGACGCGCACCGTGGGACTCGTCACTCTCGGCGGCGAGACAGAGGGCACCCGCCGGCGGCCCGTGAGCGCCGTCCTCGGCGCCCTGCACAGCGGCCTGTACCTGGCACCGGCCACCCCTCTTTCTCTACAGTGGCCAACCGGGGCGGTGCCCGCGGCTCTGCACTCCGACCCGCCTCTGTCCGCGGTCTATCTGGGCGCCGGCTATCTGGGTACTACCCCCTGCCTGGCCGCGCTGCCGGCCGGCACGCGGACCGTTTCTCTCCTCCGCCCCGATGGGGCCGTGGAGGTGTGTCGTCTTCCGACGCCCGGTGCCGAGCCCCGGAGTCTACTCCTGGCCCCCGGGCTGCCGATGCAGCCTGGACCGGTGCCGGATTCGCCCCTGCCGCAAGCGGCCGGACCGGGGCCGCTGGCGATGGCCGTCAACCTCCCGCTGGAGCCGGCGCCGGCACCGGAGGCGGGCCCGGAGACCGGCCTGCGGACGCTATCCCATGCCGAGCTGCCGCCCGGAGGCCTGTGGCCCTCCTATCCCGAGCCGCGCCGCCTGGCGGCCCTGACCTTCGACGACTATCCCTCCGAGGGACTCTCCGGCCACCTGCTCACGGTGCTGAGACAAAACGAGGTGAAGGCCACCTTCTTTGTCATCGGTCATAAGGCGGCGAAGATGCCGTACCTGTTGCGCCGGGCTGTGGCCGAGGGCCACGTACTGGGCAACCACACCTACGACCACAAGCGCCTGGGCAATGCGAGTTGGGCCCAGGTGCATGACCAGATCACCCGCTGCTCGCAGGTGGTGCGGAGGATCACGGGTTCGGGCACTCGGTACTTCCGGCCCCCCGGCGGGCAGACCAGCAGCACGCTCCACGCCGTCCTCCCCACCCTGGGGATGACGCTGGTGATGTGGGATGCCGCCACCCCCGATTACTCCAATCCACCGCCGGATCAGATCGTGGAGGGCATCGTCGGCGCCTCACAGGGACGCGGCAGGCTTGTCATCAACCTACACGACGGCCATCTGTCCACGATCCAGGCGCTCCCCGAGCTGATCCACCGGCTCCGCCTCCGGGGCTACCGCTTCGTCACCATCGATGAGTTCCTCGGACGACCCTGACGGCACCGCGCGCCGCGTCCTTGCCATTCGCCGCATCTTCCTGGGACGGTCGCTCCCGCCGGGGGAGACCGTCGGCTTCCCGTCGCCATCTGAAGGTCGATCCTGGCCGGCCGGCGAACGTTCCCTGCAGTTCGCGACACATAGCTTCGGCGTCGCGCAAGTTCCGGGGATGGGGAGTTCAGATGGGCGATTGTCTCGTTCTTTGTGGCCCGGCCGGAAGCGGCAAGACCACTCGGCTGCTGGCCGAGTACCGGCGCTGTGCCGCCACCCACGGCGACGACGGCGTGGCGCTGATAGTATCCACGGGCACGGCGGCGGCCCGAGCCATGGATGCGCTGGCATCCGCCGAGCCCCGCCACGGGCTGTTTGATCCCCGCATCTTCACTTTCCCTACCCTGGCCGAGACGCTCCTGGACGCCAACCACCGCCCGGTACGTCGCGTCTCGCGCGCCCAGCGTCAACTCCTCCTCACCCACGCGGTACGCACACTGGCGCAGGCGGGAGAGCTCTCCTACCTGGCGCAGGTGGCCGATCTCGCCGGCTTCGCCGGAGCCGTCGGAGAGGTCATCGAGGAGCTCAAGCGCGCGGCCGTGGACCCACCGACTTTCGCGGCCATTGCCCGGGCGCAGCTTTCCACCCACCCGGCCAATGACGACCTCACCGCCATCTACGCGCTGTACCAGTCCATCCTGCTGGACCGCGGGTTGTACGATGATACCGGGGCGTTCTGGGAGGCCCGAGATCTCCTGCGCGAGGGCAAACTGCGCCCTCTGGACCAGACGCGCGTGCTGCTTATCGACGGGTTCACGGAATTCACCACCACGCAGCTTGAGATGCTGCAGTTGCTCAGTGGGCATGTGGAGCAGATACTGGTAAGCCTGTGCATCGGTCCGGATCGACAGGACGGGCTGTTCTCGCGCAGCCGCCAGACCCTGGACCAGCTCATGACGTCCCTGCCCGGCGCGGCCCAGCAGTGGCTGACGGCACCGGCCCCTACCTCCGCTGTGCGCGCCCTGGGCGACAGGGTGTTTGCCCAGAGCACTGCGGCGACTCTGCCGGATGACGGCAGCCTGCGGCTCATCGGCGCCCCCGGGGTGCGCGGGGAGGTGCGCCTCATCGGGCGTCGGGTCAAGGAGCTGCTCTTGCAGGGGACGCCACCGGGACGCATCGGCGTCCTGGTGCGGTCCCTGGATGGGTACGAGGTAGCCATTGCCCAGGTCTTCTCGGAGTTCGGCATTCCCGTGGAAATCAGTCGGGGCCAATCGCTCTCCCGCTGCCCGGCGGTGCAGGCCGTGCTGGATGCCCTGGACATCGTCTCCGGTGACTGGCGCCGGGACGATGTGGTCAAGCTGGTGAACAGCAACTACGTCGACCTGGGCCGACGAGGCGACGTGGATGGGTTCGAAGCCCTGGCACTGCAGGCACGCATCATCGGCGGTCGCCAAAACTGGCTGCCACAACTGGAGGTGCTCTCCCAACGGCTCCACCGACGACTGGAGCGCGCCGCCGAGGCCGCCGCGGAGGATGAGGACCAGGAGCCCACGCAGAGCCCGGCTCAACTACAGCACACGATCGGCGCCCTGGAGGGCGCAAAGGCGCTCTTCACCCGCCTGACCGAGATGCTCGACCCCCTGGCCGCCGCGGAGAATCTCACCCAGGGCATTGCCGCCCTGTCCCGGGCCGTGGCCGAGCTTGGCATCCTCGAGCGTGCAGGAATGGGAGGCCTCTCGGTTGCCGGCACGGCCCGAGACCTGGCCGGCCTGCAGGAGTTGTGCGAGCTGCTGCGGGAGGCCGGGGAGGCCCCGGCGGTTCTCGGGATCGCCGATGACCTCGGCCCGGCGGGCCTCAGCGGGTACATCAGGGACCTGTGCACCCGGGAGAGACTTGCGGCGCGCCGCGGCACAGGCACTGCCGTGCAGGTGATGGAGGTTTTGGAGGCCCGGGAGCTTGGGTTTGACGAGGTCTTCATTGCCGGACTGTGCGAGGGCTCCTTCCCCCGCGGGCGACGCCAGGACCCCTTCTATCACGACGAGCACCGCCGCCACCTGAACGCCACTCGCCCCGTGCTCTCCGAGCGCCTCCCGCAGCAGGCCCACGAGAGCTTCCTGTTCTACGTGGCCCTGACTCGGGCCGCCCAACGCGTCACTCTCAGCTACCCCACCAGCGACGCCGCCGGCTCGCCCATCCTGCGCTCGTACTACGTGGACGAGGTGCTGGCGCAATACGCCGACCCACCGCAGTTGCAGGCGGTCGCGCTCTCGCAGACCACCCCCGAACCGCAGGAGGCCTGTGCGCCCCGGGAGCTACTGGAGGCCACGGCCGCCGCCCACCGCCGCGGAAGCCCCGACCCCGCGGCATTGGGGGTGGCGCGCCGTGTGGCCGGGCAACTGCTGGGGCACATCGGTCATGGGGTCCGAGTGGCCCGGGCGCGGGACTCGTTTGCCCCACCCGACCATTACGACGGTGTCATCTCCACCCCCACCGCCCTGGCCCTGCTCCGCGCACGCTTCGGCCCCGAGCATCACTTCAGCGCCGGGCAGTTCGGCGAGTACGGCCACTGTCCGCTGTCCTTCTTCTTCGGCCGCGTCCTGCGGCTGGAGCCCTCCGAGGAGCCCTCCGAGGAGATCAGCCATCTGGATCTGGGCTCTATCTTCCACCACATCCTCAGGGACTTCTACAAGGAGCGCCTGGCACGGGACGGCGGCCGACCGCTTTCCGCAGGCGAGCTGGATGAGGAGACACTGCGCCTCATTGACCTGACCGCCGAGGAGTTCAGGCGCTGGCGGCGCTCGCTGGGGATCTCGGTGCACCGCAAGCTGTGGCAGCTCACCGCCGCGGACGTCCGCGACGATCTGCAGGCCCTCCTGCAGTTCGAGGTCGCCGAGGGAGAAAAGAACCCCAGAGCGGTGTGGGGCTGCGAGATCCCCTACGGGACGGAGGGCGAGTTCGACGTGGGAGAGGGCCACGAGCCGGTCCTCGTCGAGGGGCGCATCGACCGCCTGGACATACTTCCCGGCACCGCCCCGCTTGCTTTCGTGGTCATCGACTACAAGACGGGGGCGGGCAAGTCCCGGCGAGAGGTCCTTCACGGCCGGGACTTCCAACTGCCCCTGTACTGCCTGGCGGCCGCGGAGCTGGCGTTCGACGACACCGAGGTGCGGCCGGCCTGGTGGGGCTATCAGCGGGTGCGACGCCCCATCAAGCTCGATGGCCGCGCGTATGCGGAGGACAAGAATGAACAGGTCAGTCTGGAGACCTTGATGGAGGTGGCCCTGGACTACATGCGGCAGTACGCCGGGCAGATACGCGGCGGGCACTTCCCCCTGCCCGTGGAGAGATGTCGGGCCACCTACTGTCCGTTCAAAGCTATCTGCCGGTACGACGCCCAGCGTGTGGCGCGCAGGACCGCCGGGGAGGGAGCCAAGTGACCAAAGAGCCCCGGCTGCCGGCGGATCAGGCCGCCCGCGATCAGGCCGTCAACACCGTAGACGCCCACCAGTTCCTGGACGCCGGCGCCGGCTGCGGCAAGACCCGGGTCCTGGTGGAGCATTACCTCAAGATCATCGAGCAGACGCCGGGCATCGGACTGCAGCAGATCATCGCCGTGACCTTTACCAACAAGGCCGCCACGGAGATGAAGGACCGCGTCCGCCGGGAGTGCCGCCTGCGCGCCACCCGCCCCGACGGGGTGCGCTGGGAGCAGGTGGCCCGCGACCTCGAGGCCGCTCCCATCGACACCATCCACGGCCTGTGCAGCCGCATCCTGCGCGAGAACGCAGTGCCCGCCGGAGTGGACCCCGCCTTCTCCGTCCTCGAGCCCGTCGCCGCCTCCCTCCTCCTCGAGGATGTCGTGCGCCGCAGCCTTCTCGACCGCCTGGACGCCGAGATCGACAGCGCTTCGCGCCTGGTCTTCACCTACGGTCTGCAGGCCACCTGCGCCGCGATCGCGAGCATGATCGGCGACCGCGCCCGTATGCCGGAGGCCTTCGTCGGCCCCCCCGGACTCTCCGCCGAGGAGGTGCAGACCGACTGGGACAAGCGCGCCGCGGACGCCGTGAGGCTGCTTCTGCATCTGCTCGTGCGCCGCCCCTCCTGGACGGCCGCCGTGGCCACACTCAATAGCCACTCTTCCACCAATCCGGACTGCCCTCTGGAGAAGCTCCGGCAGTTCCGTCTGGCCCAGTGCTCGCGGGTAGCCGACGAGACCCTCGTCCTGGGCGACCGGCTCCAGGCACTGAGCGTGCTCGCCCACGGGAAGGTCGGAACGAAGAGTGCCGGAGGCTGGTCCACCGACGGCGAGATCGAGGCCGTCGCCGACGCCCTGCGCAGCTTCAGCGTGAAGACCGGGGCCAATAGCCCGTTGATCCTGCGGGTTATCGCCGCCGCGCAGGGCGACCCGTCCCCCGAGCTGGCGCAGCTCACCAGCGCCCTGGGCCAGGAGGTCGCGGCCGCCGTCGAGGCCTACGAGGCCGCAAAGCGTCGTACCGGCGGGCTTGACTTCGAGGACCTCCAGCTCAAGGTGGCCGAGCTGTGGAAGCAGCGCCCCGAGGTTCTCGTCCAGTACCGGGCCCGCGTGCGCCACGTGCTCATCGACGAGTTTCAGGACACGGATTCCCTGCAGACGAGCATCCTGTGGCCCCTGAGCGATGATGGGGCGAAGCTCTTTGTGGTGGGGGATGTCAAGCAGTCCATCTACCGCTTCCGCAATGCCGACGTGACCGTGTTCAACGCCACCAGGGAGAGGATGGCCGCGGACCCATCCAGCCGGGTGCTGCGGCTGGCGGTGAACTTCCGCTCCACCCCGGCGCTCGCGGGCCTGTACAACTCCCTCTTCTCTCACCCCGCCGTGATGGGCGCCGAGGCGCGGGAGCCGTTCGAGGCCCGCTACGAGCCGATCTCCTCCTTCCGCCGTGACGGGTCCGCCCGGGCCCTGGAGATGCACGTGGTCTTGGCCGAGGACGGGCAGGAGGCCGATGAGGAATCCCTGTCGCTGCAGCAGTTGCGCGAGACCGAGGCACGCCTGCTGGCCCGGAGAATCGTGGAGCTGGTGGCCGAACCCGACGAGATCACCGTGGGCGAGGACGGCCGTACCCGGCGACCCCGCTACGGCGATGTGGCCATGCTCTTCCGCTCCACCCCGGACATGCCGGTGTACGAGAGGGCCCTGAGAGACGCCGGGGTGCCGTACTATGTCATCGCCGGCCGGGGTTTCTACGGGCGCCAGGAAGTCCGGGATGTGATGAGCTGCCTCAGCGCTCTGGAGAACCGCTGCGACGATGTGGCGCTGGTGGGCACCCTGAGGTCGCCGCTGTTTTCGGTCTCCGATGAGGGGCTTTTGTGGCTGGGGCAGATGCCGGGGAGCTGGTGGCAGCGCCTGCAGGCCATGCGCGAGCCACCGACGGACGGACCGGCTGCGAACCTCTCTCCGGAGGATGCACGGCAACTGCAGTTCGCCGCCGAGGTACTCGACCGGTTGCGGGCCGAGAAGAACCGCATGACGCTGTCGCAGCTCGTGGACGAGATCCTCCACCGCACCGGCCTGGCCGCCATCTTGGCCTCCCAGTTCGGCGGCGACCAGATGGTCTCCAATCTGCGGAAGCTCTCGGACATCGCCGCCGAGTTCGAGCAGTCCGGTAACTACAGCCTGCGCGGGCTGCTCAACTGGCTGCGGGACCTGGTGGTCCGCGAGGAGCGCGAGGGCCAGGCGGCCGTGCGGGAAGAGAGCAGCGACGTGGTCAAGCTGCTCACGATCCACGCGGCCAAGGGCCTCGAGTGGCCGATCGTCCTCGTCCCCGACCTCTCCCGCGGCTCCCGGGGCACGGGCGGAGGGGTCTACGTCTCTCACCCGAAATGGGGCGCCGTGGCCCGGCCCAGAGGCGAGGAGACCCCGATCCAACCCGCGGTGGCCGAGGCCATCGTGCTCCTGGAGGAGGCCGAGGCGTTGGCCGAGGCCCGGCGTGTGTTCTATGTGGCCTGCACCCGCGCCCGCGACCTACTTGTTCTCTCATCGCCACGGGCCCACTCCCGCCGTGGGGCAGCCTCGCCCCTGGACTGGCTGGCCGAGGCCTTTGCCCTCGACCTCTCCCAGCCCGGGGAAGCGACCCTCGGCGAGGGCTCCTGGACCGGCACGGTCAGGATCATTGCCGGTGCTCAGATCCCCGCCGTCACACCTGACTCGGGGCCACGCCCGGACGAGGCCGGTTCCTCCCGCCCCCCCGACCCTGAGACCATCGAGGCACTTGCCCGCCGCGTCGCTCCGCTCCCGGCGCACACCGCGGCCCGTGTCCGCTTCAATGCCACGGAGCTGGCCGTCTACCTCCAGTGTCCGCGACGCTATGAGCTCCGCTACCTGCGGGGCGCGCCCGAGACGGCCCCCACCTTGCCGTCTCTGGACCCCAATGAGCCCCTGAGCCCCACCGAGCTGGGTGACGTGGTGCACCGACTGCTCCGCATCGTGGGTACCGGCGGGTTGCCCCGGCTGCGCGAAGCGCTGGAGCAAAGCCTCGGCCTGGACGTGCAGGCGGCCCGCAGGCTCCAGGCCGCCGGCGGGCGCGTGCGTGCCATGCTCGAGGCCTATGTCCAAAGTCCCCTGTACCTGGAGCTGGTCGCCCCCTGCAGCCGGCTGCGCACCGAGATGACTGTGCTGGCCGCGGTGGACGACGTGCTCCTGGAGGGCAAGATCGACGCCCTGGTGGAGGACCGGGCCGGAGCCCTGCATGTCCTGGACTACAAGACCGGCCGCGAGCGGCCTCAGACCGCGGCCAGTTACGAGTTCCAGCTCGGCCTGTATTGCGCCGCGGTACAGCGTCTGACCGCCGGCCCCCCGGCCTCGGCCCGAGTGCTGTACCTCGACCCCGAGGGGGTCACCGTCGCGGAGAAGGACCCGGTGCCCTGTGCGCGGAAGGCACTTGAGGCCGCGCTGGTCGCAGTCCGGGGGATCCGCGAGGGGCGTTTCGACGCCGCCGCGGGTCCGCAGTGTCGGCACTGCCCCCTGGGCTGGGCCTGCCGGTAGGCTTCCGGCGGCTCTCGGCGCCGCCGGCCGTTGCCGTCGCCCGGAGCGTGGGCGTCTCCCCCACGCCCGTCATGGCGACCGGGCGCCCGTCTCGGTCCACCGCCGTCTATCGCGGCCCACAGAGGCGAGCAGCGAAAGTCGCGCACCGCGTTATGCTCATCCGCTGAGCGTACGGACTATCTGGAGGTGTGGACATGGCAAAGCACACCCTGGCATGGAGAACGGTCGCCGTCGTCCTGCTCTTGGTCGCGCTTCTGGGCTTCGCCGCATGCGCACCGAAGAAGGCTCCCGAGACCGTGACCGATGCGCCGCGACTGGCACAGAAGCCGGCGGCCGCAGCCGACACCACGCGAAACCCCATCAACGGCGAGCTCAGCACCATCGGGGAGGGCGAGGACGCCATCACCGTCCTCAAGCTGTGGGGGACGCCCTACGAGATGGGCTATGCCCACGGCAAGCTATGTGCCGACAAGATCAGGGCTTTCTACTCCCGACTTCTCGGCGCCATGACCGTCGGCATGGGCGTGCAGCCGGAGGTAGTCGACGCCGCCTGGGGCCAGATGGAGCCCTATGTCGGCGTGGAGATCAGGGAGGAGATGCGCGGCCTGGCCGAAGGCGCCGGGGTCGACATCAAGCTGGTCCAGCGGGCCCACGCCGTGCCCGACCTGTCCGAGTTCCACTGCACCTTCTTCGCCGCCTGGGGTAAGGCCACAAAGGACGGCCACCTCCACCAGATCCGCGCCCTGGATTACGAGACCAAGGCCGGTATCCAGGACGAGCCCGCCCTGATCGTCTTCAAGCCCGAGGGCCAGAACGCCTTCGTCGAGATCGGCTGGGTCGGGTTCATCGGCTGCATCTCCGGCATGAACGACAAGCACATCGCTCTCAGCGAGATCGGCGAGCATTTCAGCGACGAGGTGGAGACCCTCGCCGGAGAGCCCATGCCCCTTTTGATGCGCCGTGTTTTGCAGCAGGCCACCACGCTGGATGAGGCCATTGCCATCTTCAAGGACGCCCACCGCACCAGTTCGTATCTCTACTGCGTCGGTGACGCCAAGATCCCCGACGCCCGGGCACTGCGCACCTCCCGCGACTTCTGCGAGGTCTTCGCCCCCGGCGACCGCGGCGAACTGAGCCTGGATGAAGTGGTCTACTGGTCCATGGGCTGCGACAGTAGCTGGAACAAGAAGGTCTACGATGTCCTCAAACCCAGGCTGGGCGAGATCGACGAGAACGTGGGCATGCAGGATGTGATGAAGGGCCTCGGCACCGGCGATCTGCACGCGGTACACTACGACGCCACCGATCTGGAACTGTGGGTCGCCAACGCGACACCGGCACCGGAGAACGCCCCGGCCTTTACCCAGAACTTCCTGCACTTCAGCCTGGCAGAAGCGCTGAAGTAGGCGTGACGGCAGGGCTGACGGCGGGGGTAACGGCGGGGGTAACGGCGGGGGTAACGGCGGGGGGGATGCCGTTGGCCGTGCCGTTGTCGCCTGCCCCGGAGGGGCAATGCACAATAGCCACGGGTGAAACCCGTGGGGTGCTGCGGGGAGGGCCGGGGTGGGGTGTCGTTGCCCGTCCTCCCGCGCGCGACCCGTGGAAACGACGACTACCACGCTACCGGGAGACACCACTTTGCATCTACTGTACCTTTCGCGCGCCGACGTGGAGAGCCTCGCCGTGTCCATGACGCAGGTTATCGCCGCCGTGGAGGAGGGCTTCCGCCTCAAGGGTCTCGGGCAAACTCAGATGCCCCCGAAGATCGCCATCCATCCCCGGGGCAGCGGCACCTTCCTCCACGCCATGCCCGCCTATGTGGGTGGCGAGATAGACGCGGCCTCCGTCAAGTGGGTGGGCGGAGCCGATGACAACCCCTCCCGCGGCCTGCCCACGATCAGCGGCCTTCTGGTGATCAATGACCCCCAGACCATGTTCCCCCTCTGCGTGATGGACTGCATCTGGGTCACGGCCATGCGCACCGGGGCGGCGAACGCCGTGGCCATGAAGTACCTGGGACCCAAGACCGCCCAGGAGGTGGCCGTCCTGGGCTGCGGCGTCCAGGGGCGTAGCAATCTCCTGGGCATGTGTGCCCACTATGGGGGTATCATCCGCTGTCGCGTCTGGGACCCGAATCCGGCCGCGGTGGAGGCCTATGTCGCCGACATGAGCCCGAAGGTGCCCTGCCTGGTGGACCCCGTCTCCGACCCGGAGACCGCCGTGCGTGGCGCCGACGTCGTTGTCACCGCGGGCCCCAGCCCCCGGGACCCGAACCCGTACATCCACCTGGACTGGCTCAAACCCGGCGCAATGGCGGCTCCCGTGGACTACAATGGCGCCTGGTGTGAGGATGCCCTCCGCGGGGTGGACCGGCTTGTCACCGACGATCACGCCCAGATGGACTACTACCGGCAGAAGGGGTTCTTCCGCAATACCCCGCTCCCGTACGCGGATCTCGGTGAGGTCGTGGCAGGGGTCAAGCCCGGCCGGCAGAGTGAGGACGAGCGCACCATGTCCATCTGTCTGGGCATCGCCGTGGACGACTGCGTGACGGGAGATCTGTTGTACCGGATGGCCAAGGACAAAGGCGTTGGTACCAAGCTGCCGCTGTAGGGCCTTCCCTGCCGTCCCCGCCTTGACAGCCCCCTCCGCACGGTGGCAGACTCATCCCTCGTTGTCCGGACCTCAACGACTGCAAGCCGGCACGCGACCTGGCGTCGGGGTTGGAGGCAGAACGCCGGCGACACCAGACTGGAGCCTTCAAAGCCATGACCACTCAGGGGAGCGGAGCATCCGCGCACGCACCAGGCGACGCCGGGGACATCGTCCTGCAGGACTCGACGGGCCTCGCTGTGGAGTTCTCGGCCGAGGGACAACTGGTATCCGTTCAGCGAGCGGGCGCTCGCTTCGGCGTTGTCGCGCCCTGCTTCGGCTGGTCTCTGCGTACCGGTTGGGAGGATGGCGCCCCCGAGCCGCTCCGGCCCTGCGCGGCCGCCGCGGTCTCCCAGCCCGATGCCACCCACCTGCAACTGAAGTTCGACCGCATGCAGTACGAAGACGGCCGGGAGGTAGAGGTCGCCGTCGAGCTGACGTGGGAGCTCGCCGACGGCGTGCTGCAGGGGCGCCTGGACCGGGTCGAGCTGCCCGAAGACCTCCGGCCCGCCGCCCTGGCCTTCCCCGAGGTCCGCGTGCCGTACGAGGGCGACGCCCAATGGCTGATCCCCATGGACCTGGGCATGCTCGTGGACAACCCCCTGCGCGACGCGGTGAACGCTCCGGACATGAGCGCCTACCGCCGCGGCTGGGCGTCCCACATGCAGCTCACGGCCTGGCTGGCCGACGGCCTCGGCCTTCTGCTGCACTCCCGCGACACCGAGGGCTGGATCAAATCCATGCTGCTGCGGGTCGGTCAGGGCGCCGCCCAGCTCTGCATCGAGCACATCCTCCCCCAGCCGGTGGAGGGCCCCCAGCAGTTCCCCGCCTATCCCGTAGTGGTAGCGCCCTTCGTGGGCGGCTGGTTCGAGGCCGCTCAGGTCTACAAGCCCTGGGCGTTGCAGCAGAGGTGGGCCTCCAGGGGCCCGGAGCAGCGGCGCCAAAGCTACGTGGCCGACCTGGCCTGCTGGCTGTGGCTGCGCGGTCGCATCAGCAATGTCTCCCCCGCGGCCAAGGAGATTGCCCGCCGTCTGGGCCTGCCCATCGCCCTGGACTGGTACTGGTGGCACAAGCACCCTTACGACACCAGCTACCCAGACTACTTCCCGCCCCGCGAGGGCACCGAGGCCTTCAAGGCTGCTGTCGCCGACCTGCAGGCCCACGGTGTCAGCGTACAGGTCTACAGCAACGGCATGTCGTGGGACAAGGACGAGCCGCGCTGGGAGACCGAGGGCCGCAAATGCACCACCGTGCTGCGGAACGGCGACTACTGGGGGAACGTGTACAACACGTGGATGAACCGCAAGCTGATGCACACCTGCGGCGCGGCGGAGGGCTGGCACCGGCAGGCGCTGATCACCGCCGAGGGCGCCTCCGCCCTGGGCCTCGACGGCCTGTACATGGATCAGATCGCCATCTGCGGCGGCAACACCATTCCCTGTTTCAGCACCGAGCACGGTCATGTCCCCGGCGGCGGCTGCTACGGCGTGCAGGGCTTCCGCGAGCTTTTCGAAAAGGTCCACCGGGCCCATCCCGACCTCGTCATCAGCAGCGAAAGCGTCTCCGAGGTCTATCAGGACCTGCTGGAGTGCTGCATCACACTGCAGACGAGCTGGGAGGCCTCCCACGGCGTGGCGGCACAGACCTCGGACCTCGTGCCCCTGTTCCACGCCATCTATCACGGCCGCGCGGTGGTGTTCGGCAACTACTGCCACATCGACGGGATCACGCCGTGGGACGAGCTTTGGCCCCAGGAGGCTCGCCCGGCTCCGGAGGACGAGAAGGACTGGCACACCCTGTGCCCGGACCAGTTCGCCCTGGACATGGCCCGTACCGTGGCCTGCGGCTGCCAGCCCCTGGCCACCAACCTCACCATGGCTCACCTGGAAAACCCGGAGTTGGCCGCGGACATCGCCTTCTTCCTCGACCTAAGCCGCTTGTATCATCAGAACCGCGAGTGGCTGTTGTGGGGCGAGATGCTGCACCCCGGCACGGTGGACTGCGAGACGCTGGAGGTGTCGGCGATCTGCCGGACCATCTTCACCCCTCCCGCGACCATCGAGCCCTTCACCGTCCGGCGCCCGGCGGTCCTGAGCAGCGCCTGGCGCAGCCCGGACGGCGTACCCGCGCTGTTCCTGTTCAACTACTCCAGAACGGAGCAGACGGTGACGATCGGCCGCCCCGACGGGCTCTTGCCGCACGATGGCCAGATGACGCTGACACTGCCTGCCAGGACTGCCCGGAAGGTGGAGTTGGAGGAGGGGTAGGAGGGATTTCCGTCGTGCAGAGGCGCCCCGCCGCGGCGCAATCGGCGGGGCGCCCGGAACGAAGCCCAGCGGCCCGGCGTGGCCGGGCCACACACGCTGAAGGCCTGACCTCTTGGTCCCTGTGCTGAAGGCGACGCGGTCGGCCGTCTGGCCCACAGGTCCGATGACCTTCTGCGCCGGACGGCATGGGGTGGCTGCCCCGGCCGGGCAAGGGAGTGTCGGGGTCGTAGAAGCCCGGCTGAAGAGCCCGGCCTGCCGCACGAGATGTCATCCTGAGCGTCAATCTCGCGCAGCGAGATAGCGAAGGATCTCGCTAC